>NZ_JBVVPB010000012.1:0-236992 GCF_055807435.1 Bradyrhizobium sp. Ken51
CCAAGCTCGCCGGCGGTGTCCACCGTCTCGACGGCCAGCTCATGGTCGTCCTCGACGTCGACCGCGTCCTCGAGCTCAAAACCGAAGTACAGATGGCTGCGTGAGCCCCAAAAACATCGAAGCCGGAGAACCAAAATGAAGACGTGTTTGGTGGTCGATGATTCAAGCGTCGTGCGCAAGATCGCACGCCGGATCCTGGAAGGCCTGGAATTCGAAGTCACGGAGGCCGAGGACGGCTCCAAAGCGCTCGAGGTCTGTCAGCACAAGCTGCCCGACGCTGTGCTGCTGGACTGGAACATGCCGGTGATGGACGGCTTCGAGTTCATGGGCCACATGCGCCGCCTGCCGGGCGGCGACCAGCCCAAGGTCGTGTTCTGCACCACCGAAAACAACGTGGCTCATATCGCTCAGGCGCTCAGCGGCGGCGCCAACGAGTACATCATGAAGCCCTTCGACAAAGACATCATCGCCGACAAATTCGCTGAAGTCGGCTTGATCCCGGTCGGACAAGCCATGGTCTGAGTTATCTGGCGAAGTGTTCCAGCCAGAGTGTTCCCAGTACAGCTTCCGAGAGGCCTATCCGTGACCCCGACCGAGTATGAGTATCTGCGTAAGTTCCTGAGGGATCATTCCGGCCTCGATCTGTCCGCAGACAAGCAATATCTGATTGAAAGCCGGCTGTTGCCGCTGGCGCGCAAGGCCGGCATCTCCGGCATCGGCGAGCTCGTGCAGAAGCTGCAAGGCGCTGGCTCGGGCGCGCTCGTCACCAGCGTGGTCGAGGCGATGACCACCAACGAGACCTTCTTCTTTCGCGACAAGGTCCCCTTCGATCATTTCCGCGACACCATCATGCCGGAGATCATCAAGGCCCGCGCCGGCCGCCGCAGCGTGCGCATCTGGTGCGCCGCCGGCTCGACCGGGCAGGAGCCCTATTCGCTGGCGATGAGCCTGAAGGAGATGGGTGCGGCCCTGACCGGCTGGCGCGTCGAGATCATCGCGACCGACCTGTCGCAGGAGGTGCTCGAGAAGGCCAAGGCCGGCATCTACAGCCAGTTCGAAGTGCAGCGCGGCCTGCCGATCCAGATGCTGATGAAATATTTCAAGCAGACCGGCGAGACCTGGCAGATCAATCCCGAGCTGCGGGCGATGATCCAGCACCGGCAGCTCAATTTGCTGCACGATTTCGCTCAGCTCGGCACCTTCGACGTCATCTTCTGCCGCAACGTGCTGATCTATTTCGATCAGGACACCAAGATCAACATCTTCAACCGCCTGGCTCGTCAGATCGAGGGAGACGGCTTCCTGGTGCTGGGCGCGGCCGAAACGGTGGTCGGACTGACCGACACGTTCAGACCGATTCCGGAGCGGCGCGGTCTCTACAAGCCGAACGACCCGCGTGCCGCGGCCGCCAAGCCGGCTCTCGCCGGCGCCGCGCCGCGCGTAGCGGTCATGGCAGGACGATAGGCATGGCCGAGGATGGCAAGGGCGCGGAACGCGTGACATTCAGTCGCGGCTATGATGTCTGCATCATGGCCATCGACGGCACTTGGCGCCGCGACTGCAAGCTCAACGCGATCTCCGACACCGACGCCGTCCTGACGGTGGAAGGCTCGATTCAGGGCCTGAACCTGAAAGAGTTCTTCCTGCTGCTGTCGTCCACCGGCCTTGCCTATCGCCGCTGCGAACTGGTGCGCGTCAACGGCGTCGAAATGGACATCCAATTCCTGCGTGGCAAGAACCGGAAGAAGCGCGGCGCAGCCGGTGGCCGTGACGAGGCGGCGTGATCTTCACGTGCGTCTCGTCGCCGTGCTCCGCGACATTGGTTCACATTTGCTGAAACATCCGACTGAATTTGCCGTCGCGGCTTTACGTCGCCTAAGCGCGAACCGGGTATCCATTGCCGGTCTCAATCTCAGGATACGGTAATGCCCAGAAGCTCTTTCTCACCTGTCCCGTCAAACCTGCCCGACGGCGCCGAGCGGCGCGCACTTCAGCTTCTGGTGGTCGATGACGACGCCACGCAGCGCAGCCTGATCACGGTCGCGGCCAAGCAGGCCGGCCACGAAGTCACCGTGGCGCCGTCCGTGGCCGAAGCGATCGAAAAACTCCGCACTGCGCGTTTCGACTGCGTGACACTCGATCTCGTGCTGGAGGATGGCGACGGCATCGACGTGCTGGGCGAGATGGCCAAGGCGAAATTTGGCGGCGCCGTGATCGTCATCAGCGGCATGGACGGCAAGCGCCGCAGCGCCGCCCGCAGCTTCGCCCGTTCCGTCGGGATCGAGCTCCAGAGCCTGCCCAAGCCGCTGGATCTGGCCGCATTGCGCATCAGCCTCGCCAATCTCGGCAAGACCGCGATGGGCCTGCCGGCGATGCACACCTGGGGTGGCGTCGCCACCGACGCGATCGTGGAGCGGCACCGCGCCTGAGCCGCGGGCCGCCATGCGATGAAAGAATGCGGTTGCCGCGTCGCAGCGATCGCGATCTACACCGTGCTGCCGGCTTCCGACAGGCATTCCAGGGCGTTGCCAAGGCCGGCCCGGCAGGCATCGAGAGCGGCGATCGCCGTGGCATGCCGGGGTGTGACATCGTCGAGCACGAAGACGTCGGCGGAACCTTCCGGATCGCTGCCGTGTTCTTGATCCATGGCTGTGGCGGTCCGGCGCATACTGGTCTCGATCTGCGAGATCAGCATGCGAAGGTCAGCCGCAATCAGCTCACGGCTCTCGATTTCGGGCATTGCGACGAGAGGCGGCGTAGCGCCCAATTTAGCATGGATATTCTCCGTCCTCTGCAATTAGGCGCCTTGCCGCTACTTGTGCGTTATGTCCATGTCCCGTACAAATACGGTGGGCCGAATCCGCGCCGAACGCCATAACGGTTGGGGCGGACGCGAGTCCTTCATGCCAACCGGATGTGTGGCACATGGCCGAACAAAGCTCTCGCGGTGAAATCTTCGTGGTCGACGACGACGCTGCCGTTCGCGACACCTTGTCGATGGTGTTGAAGGCGGCGGGCTATGAGGTGATCTGTTTTGCGGACGGCGCAGCATTGCTCTCCGTCGCGCGAAGCCGCACACCTGCAGCAGTCCTGCTCGACGTGCACATTCCCGGCAAGTCGGGTCTCGACATTCTCAATGAGCTGCACGGCGAAGACTATCCGGCACCGATCTTCATGATCTCCGGGCAAGGCGATATCGCGATGGCGGTGGGGGCCATCAAGAGCGGCGCGCTCGACTTCATCGAGAAGCCGTTCCGCGGCAGCGAGATCGTCGGCCGGCTCGACGAGGCGATCGGTGCCTATGCACGCAGGCAGTCGGAGAACGCGGCGCCGAAGTTCGGTTCGCTGCATTTCCCCGGACGCGAGCCGTTGACGCGCAGGGAACGCGAGGTGCTCGAGCAGTTCGCCGCCGGCGCCTCCAACAAGGAGGCCGGCCGCACGCTCGGCATCAGCCCGCGCACCATCGAGGACCACCGCGCCAACATCATGAAGAAGCTCGGTGCGCGCAATGCCGCCGATCTGATCCGGATCGTGATGACCGCGGCCCAGCGCGCGTCGTAAATTTATCGGTCAGTAGCCCGGATGGAGCGCAGCGAAATCCGGGGATCCGTGTCCACGGCAAGACACGTCCCGGATTGCGCTGCGCTCCATCCGGGCTACGGCCCCTCACATCAACTGCTCAACGCCTTGCGGATGGCCCGCGCCAGATCCGATTTGCGATAGGGCTTCGCCAGCAGTAGAACGCCCGAATCCAGCCGGCCGTGATGGATGATCGCGTTCTCGGTATAGCCGGACGTGTAGAGCACCCTGAGATCGGGACGCGTTCTCTGCAGTTCATCGGCGAGCTGTCGTCCGTTCATCTTGCCGGGCATGATGACGTCGGTGAACAGGAGGTCGAACGGTTTTCCGGCGGCGACGATTGCGAGCGCCTCCGCGGCGTTCGCAGCCTGCAAGGTGACGTAGCCGAGCGAATGCAGCTGTGCCAGCACGTAGTCGCGCACCAGCCGGTCGTCCTCGACCACCAGGATCGTCTCGTGTCCGCCCTCGATGGTCGCCGGCGTCACGCTCTCGCCGACCGCCGTCGGCGTCTTGCCGGGCGGCAGATACATCTTGATCGTGGTGCCGTGGTCTTCCTCGCTGTAGATCTTGATATGGCCCGCGGACTGCTTGATGAAGCCGTAGACCATCGAAAGCCCGAGGCCGGTGCCCTTGCCCGGTCCCTTCGAGGTGAAGAAGGGGTCGAACACCCGGGCCAGCATGTTGGCGGGAATTCCGCTGCCGGTGTCGCTCACGGCGATCAGCACGTAGTGGCCCGGCGGGACGTCGTTGACGCTGGCATAGACCTCGTCGAGATAGGCCGCGCCCGTCTCCACGATCAGCTTGCCGCCGCCGGGCATGGCGTCGCGGGCATTGAGCGCGAGGTTGAGGATCGCGGTGGTGAGCTGGCTCGGATCGACGGTCGCGACGCAGTTCTCGTCCTCGAACACTGATTCGATATGGATCTGCTCGCCCAGCGTCGGCCGCAATAATTTCGCGGTGTCGATGATCAGCGCGTTGACGTCGATCTCGCGCGGCTGGAGCGGCTGCTTGCGCGCAAACGCCAGCAGATGCTGCGTCAGCTCGGCGCCACGGCCGGCGGCTTCGTCGATCATCTTCGTGATCGCCGCGAGCTCCGGCTCCTTGGCCACCGCATCGGCCAGGATCTCGATCGTTCCGGTGATGACGGTGAGGATGTTGTTGAAGTCGTGCGCCACGCCGCCGGTGAGCTGGCCGACCGCCTCCATCTTCTCGGCATGACGGATGCGTTCATCGGCCGCGATCTTGTCGGTCAGGTCGCGGTAGAACGAATTGAGGAGAACGCCTTCGCGTCGCCGGAGCGCCGTGACGCTGAGCTCGGCCCTGAATTCCTTACCGTCGCGCCGCCGCACCAAAAGTTCGCGCCGTGGATTGGCTAGCGATTGTTGCTCGGATTCGAGAAAGAGCTTCAGTCTGGCCCTGACGCTTTCGCGCTCACTGGGGGCGACGAAAAGCTCGATCGCATTCTTGCCGATTGCCTCCTCACGCGTCCATCCGAAGAGCTTCTCGGCCTGCGAGTTCCAACTCAGGATGGCACCGGTGTGGTCTGTCTGGGTGAAGGCGTCGAGGGAGGTCTCGACGATATTGCGCGCAAGCTGCTCGCTCTCCCGCAAGGATTCCTGTGCGAGCCTCGCCTCGGTCATGTCGCGCCCGACGAAGAAGTAACGCTGGGCGTGGTCGGACCAGCTACCGAGCCAGGACAGCCAGACCTCGCGTCCGTCCTTGTGGAAGCAGCGGGTGTCGGCGAGCTTCAGCCGCTCGCCGCGCCTGAGCGCGCGCATCTCGTCGCGCGACTGGTCGAGATGGCCGGGATGAATGAAATCGGCGCCGCTGCGGCCGATCATCTGCTCCGGCCGGTAGCCGAGAATAGACTCGCTGCTCGGACTGATCTGCGCGATGTGGCCGCGCGCGTCCATCACCATGATCAGATCCTGCGAGGTGTCGAAAAGTTGTCGCCGTTCCTCAAGCTGCTGCTGCAGCGCCCGCTCGGCCCGACGCGCCTCGGTCAGGCTGCGCGCGGTGCCGGAGGCGCCCACGATCTCGCCCGATGGGCCCTTGATCGGCGACAGGCTGAGTGAGATTTCGACCGGCGTGCCATCCTTGCGCAGGCGCACCGTCTCGAAGCGTTCGATCGGTTCGCCTCCGGCGATCCGCCGCAAATAGTCCTTGCCTTGCTCGCGTCTGTCGGGTGGGACGATAATCGAGGTGGATTGCCCGATCGCCTCATTCGCCGGATAGCCGTAGAGGCGCTCGGCGGAGGCATTCCAGCCGGTGATGATGGCGTCGAGCGATTGCATCACGATCGCGTCGTCGGAGGATTCGACGGCGGCGCTGAACAAGCGCTCGCGCGCTTCATGATGGCTTCGCGCGGCCTCGGTGCGGCGATGTTCCTCGACCTCGCGTTCAAGAGCGGCCGTCTTCGCTCTCGTTTCTTCGACCATTTGGGCAAAGGCCCGCGCCAGCACGCCTGTCTCTCCGCTCGCATCGACGGGAATGTCGGCGCGCCGTCCGCTGCCGATCGCCTCCACTGCCGCGGTCAAACGCCCGATCGGCCGCGTCAATGAGCGCGCCAGCAGCATCGCAAGCAAAGCTGCGGCAAGGACGGCAAGCAGGCCAACCAGCGAGGAGGTTTTTTGAATGGCCGCCGGAACGCGGCTGAACACGGAGGAGGGGGCCGTCTCGATGACTGCCAACCACTCCTTGTCGGCAAGCAGCGCGGGCGCGATTGCCGCTCCACTCGGCCGGCCCGACCCGTCGCTCGTAAGCTGCGCCGATCCTTGCGGCAGGCCGGCCCGCGCTGCAAAGAACGGAAAGTCACGGCGCCAGTCATTTGCGCTGCCGCGCAATGTGCCGAATTCCCGCGCGCGATCGGGATGGACCAGATAGTCGCCGCGCGCGTTCACGACATAGATCTCTCCCCCGGCGCTCGCGGTCGAGCGGATTCGATCGAGCGCGGGACGCATGTCGATATTGGCGATGATAATGCCGAACGGCTTGCTATCCGGCGTGAACAGCGGCGTCGCGACGCGCAACGTCGGAATGTGAGGGTCCGTGGTTCCTCCCTGCCGGGTGGCGAGATCGAGGGGCGAAACATAGACGTCGCCCGGCGCCAATCGAATCGTCTCCTGGAAGTGGGTTCGTTCGCTCTTGCGTTCGAGTTCGCTGTTGGGGACGATCCGTGCTGCTCCGTTCGGGCCGGCGCGATCGACGCGGACCAGCTCGCGCTGGTCGTCGTCAAGGCCGATAATTCGAAATTGCCCGTAGCTGGGTTTCGCGTCGATCTCGGCTGCGAACCGCGCTGCGATGCGCTCGCGCCAGGTTTGCTCCGAAACGCCGTCGACGGCATCGATGCCTCCACCGACATGGGCGCGGATCAGGCCATTGATGGCAGCGGCGGAGCGATAACCGAGTAGATCGCCACGAGCGCCGGCAACGTAGGATTCAAGATGGGTGGCCAGCAGGCTCGACTGGGCTTCGATCCGCTCCAGGACCCGCGGAATGACGGCCTGGGTGATGTTGCGATAGCCGAGCCAGCCGACTGCGGCCACGGTGACCGCCACCAGCAGGATCATCGCGATTGCGAGCCGCGTAGCGAGCGTCATGGTGATATTTGCACCGCTTCCCGAATGGCCGTGCCCGTGCTCTGTTGGAACAGAATGAAGGTTCTTGTCATCGGCGGCCGGTGCTGACATCCGGATTCCTCACCGATGTCGTCCGCGTCGCGTCCAGGCAGCCGGCGACCGCGGCGAGCAGCGCGTCGGCCCGGAACGGCTTCTGCAAGCTCGCCACCGCGCCGAGCTTGGTCGCCATCTTGAGGAAGTCCGGCTCCGCATGAGCATCCGGCGTGGACGAACGGCCGGAAATGACGACGATCGGAATCGCCGGCTGCAGCGCCCGGATGTGGCGCATCGTCTCCAGGCCGTCCATGCCGGGCATGAAGATGTCGAGAAACAGCAGGTCGAACTGGCTGGCTTCGAACAGCGCAAGTCCCTTGCGGCCGTCTCCGGCGACGGTGATGTGATGACCAGCCCTCTCCACGAGCAGCCGAATCGTCATCTGCACGGCCGGGTCGTCATCCACGATCAGGATGTTGGCCACGTCTGGTATCCTCCGGGCCGGATGGGGTTTCCCAGCGACCGCAAATCAAACCATCAACTCTGAAATTGTTGCGCGGATTGCATCCGGCCTGCAAGCACTTCGCCATCGATCCGACAATTGCTCGCAAAAGGCGAATCGGTTGCGCCAGCTTATGCACGGTGACGTGCACAAGCGCTCGCGACAATCGGGCCCCATAGGCTAGTCGGTCAGGTATTCCGGATAGTGGCTCCGGATCGTGTCGAGCTCGCTCAGCGTGCCCGACAGGTGCTTGCGCAGATGCTGTTGCGCGGCATCGGCGTCGCCGGCCTCGATCGCGCGCGTGATCAGCTTGTGGTGGCGAAGGATGTTCTGGGCCTTACCGGGTGAGGGCAGATGCAGCCGGCGCAGCCGGTCGATATGTCCGCTGCGACTGCGCACCAGCGTCCAGAGCTCCTGCTTGCCGGCCGCGGCATAAAGCTGCGCGTGAAAATCATTGTCGCCGGCAATGAAGCTCTGGAAGTCTCCGGCCTTGGCGAATTGCTGCTGGAGCGCGATCGTGTGGTCGAGGCGTATGACCAGGGCTTCGTTGTGCTGCTGCGCAAGCAGCCGGACGATTTCGAGCTCCAGCGCTTGGTGCAGGAAATGGGCCTGCTCGGCCCGACCGACATCGACCCGGCTGACGACGGTGGCGTGCTGCGGAAACACGTCGACCAGCCCTTCTTCCTCCAGCCGCATCAAGGCGTCGCGGATCGGCGTCGAACTGACGCCGAATTGTGCGGCGAGATCCGTGCGCGACAGCGGCGAGCCCGGCGGCAGTTCGAGCGCGAGAATGGCGTTGCGCAGCCGCTCGAACACTTGCGGTGCCGCCTGCCGGGCCCGGTCGAGCCGCGCGCCGGAACGGGCGGCCGCGCGCGGCGCGGGGTGGGGTGTTTCCATAGGAAGGGCTCCGGCCGGCCTTGCCTTTGAGGCACTAATACATTAGTGCATCAGTGTGATCGCTCGTCAATGGCGGCCGGAGGAAACGAACAACAATGATCAAGCAATTGCAGTGCGGCCTCACGGCCATCGCCCTGATCGCCGCAACGGCGCTGACGGCCTCGCCCGCGAAGGCGCAGCAAAAGTCCGAGATCTCGCTGTCGCGCCAGCCCGGCATTTTCTACATGCCGAGCCACATCATGGAAAAGCAGAAGCTGATCGAGAAACACGCAGCCCAGCTCGGGGTAGCGGGTGTCACCACCAAATGGGTCACCTTCTCCGGCGGCGGCGCGCAGACCGATGCGCTGCTCGCGGGCGGCGTCGACATCCTCAACACCGGCACCGGCAATCTGCTGCTGCTGTGGGACCGCACCCGCGGCGGCGTCAAGGGCATCGTCGCGACCTCGGCACAGCCGATGACGCTGATCAGCCGCGACGCCAACATCAAGTCGATCAGGGATTTCGGCCCCGGCGACAAGATCGCCGTGCCGACCGTAAAAGTCTCGACCCAGGCGATCGTGCTCCAGATCGCCGCCGCCGAAGCCTTTGGTGCCGACCAATGGTCGAAGCTGGACGTCAACACGGTGCAGCTCGGCCATCCCGACGCCTATGCGGCGCTGTCCAACACCAAGCACGAGGTCCACACCCATTTCTCGATTCCGCCGTTCACCTTCCTCGAGCTGAAGAACGTGCCGGGTGCGCATGTCGTGCTGTCGTCGCCTGACGTGATGGGCGGCCCGCTCAGCCAGGCGCAGTTCTTCACGACCACGAAGTTCGCCGATGCCAACCCGAAAATCATCCAGGCCGTGCGCGATGCGACCAAGGAAGCGCAGGATCTGATCCGCAGCGACACCCGACAGGCGGTCGAGATCTACAAGGAGATCACCGGCGACAAGACCTCGGTGGAAGAGCTGCTCGATCTCCTGAAGGAGCCCGGCATGATGGAGTGGAATCTCGAACCGCAGGGCACCATGAAATTCGCCGCCCATCTGTTCAAGACCGGGACCCTGAAGACCCAGCCCAAGGCCTGGACCGATTACTACCTCCCCGTCGCGCACGATCTGAAGGGCAACTGATGGCGTTGCTCGACGTCAGCTCCGTGACGCTGCGCTACAAGACCTCCAGCGCCGTCGTCACCGCCACGGAAAGGGTGAGCTTCACAGTCGGCAAGTCCGATCGCTTCGTGCTGCTCGGGCCGTCCGGCTGCGGCAAGTCGACTTTGCTCAAGGCCGTCGGCGGCTATATGAGCCCGAGCGAAGGCCGCATGACCATCAACGACCGCGAGATCCACGGTCCCGGCGCCGATCGCATGATGATCTTCCAGGAGTTCGACCAGTTGCTGCCCTGGAAGAGCGTGCTGGCCAACGTGATGTTTCCGCTGCTGACCGCGCGAAAATTGTCGCGTAAGGACGCCGAAGCGCGGGCGCGGGCCTATATCGAGAAGGTCGGCCTGACCCGCGTGGTCGATGCCTATCCGCACACGCTCTCCGGCGGCATGAAGCAGCGCGTCGCGATCGCGCGCGGCATGGCGATGGAGCCGGACATCCTGCTGATGGACGAGCCGTTCGCCGCGCTCGACGCGCTGACGCGCCGAACCTGCCAGGACGAGCTGCTCCAGCTCTGGAGCGAGACCAAATTTACCGTGCTGTTCGTGACCCACTCGATTGCGGAAGCGATCCGCATCGGCAACCGCATCCTGCTGCTGTCGCCGCACCCCGGCCGCGTCAAGGCCGAGGTGGTCGACGTCGACAAGGTCTCGAATGACGACGGCAGTGCCGGCCGGCTCGAGAAGGAGATTCATGATCTCCTGTTCGCCGCCGAAGCAACGGCGCATTGAGGGGAGCCTTTCATGGGCGAAGCCAGGATTCTGCTACGTGAGGCGCCGGTCGCCGGTAGCGCAGCCGAAGTCGAGCGCAAGCTGAGCGTGCTCGAGCTGTTGTGGAACGATGGTTTTGTCCGCAAGACCGTCATCATCCTGTTCCTCGCGGCGGTCTGGGAGGCCTACGGCCTCACCCTCGACAATCCCCTGCTGTTTCCGACCCTGCACGACACGATCCTTACGCTCTACGACCGCGTCAAGGACGGCACGATTCCCATGCGGGCCTGGGCGTCGCTGAAAGTGCTGTTCATGGGCTATTCGGCCGGCATCGCGCTCGCCGCGATCTTCACCGTGCTCGCGATCTCGACCCGCATCGGCACCGATTTCCTCGAGACTGTTACGGCGATGTTCAATCCGCTGCCGGCGATCGCCCTGTTGCCGCTCGCTTTGATCTGGTTCGGTCTCGGCAACGGCAGTCTGGTGTTTGTGTTGATCCATTCGGTGCTGTGGCCGGTCGCGCTCAACACCCATTCCGGCTTCAAGAGCGTGTCCAACACGCTGCGCATGGTCGGCCGCAATTACGGCCTGCGCGGATTGCCCTACGTGGCGAAAATCCTGATCCCCGCGGCGTTCGGCTCGATCCTGACCGGTCTCAAAATCGGTTGGGCCTTTGCCTGGCGCACGCTGATCGCGGCCGAGCTGGTGTTCGGCGTATCGTCGGGGCAGGGCGGGCTCGGCTGGTTCATCTTCGAAAACCGCAACCTCCTCGACATACCTGCGGTCTTCGCCGGCCTCTTGACGGTGATCATCATCGGGCTTTTTGTCGAAAACCTGATCTTCCGCGCCATCGAGCGGAACACCGTGCAGAAATGGGGCACCCAATCATGACCAAGAAGAAACTGACGCCCGACCAGCTCCGCAGCGCGCGCTGGTTCGCACCCGACGATCTCCGCTCGTTCGGCCATCGCTCCCGCACCATGCAGATGGGCTACGCGCCGGAGGAGTGGAAGGACCGCCCCATCATCGCGATCCTCAACACCTGGTCGGACGCGCAGCCATGCCACATGCACTTCAAGTCGCGCGTCGATGACGTCAAGCGCGGCATCCTGATGGCGGGTGGCCTGCCGCTGGAGCTGCCGGCGCTGTCGCTGTCGGAATCGCTGCTCAAGCCGACCACCATGCTCTATCGCAATCTGCTGGCGATGGACGCCGAGGAGCTGCTGCGCAGCCATCCGGTCGACGGCGTGGTGCTGATGGGCGGCTGCGACAAGACCACGCCCGCGCTGCTGCTGGGCGCGACCTCGATGAACATTCCGGCGATCTATCTGCCGGCCGGCCCGATGCTGCGCGGCAATTGGAAGGGCAAGACGCTCGGCTCCGGCTCGGACGGCTGGAAATACTGGGACGAGCGGCGCGCCGGCAAAATCTCCGACAAGGACTGGCTCGACATCGAGGCCGGCATTGCGCGCAGCTACGGCACCTGCATGACCATGGGCACGGCTTCCACCATGACCGCGATTGCCGAGGCGATCGGCATGACGCTGCCGGGCGCCTCCTCGATTCCCGCCGCTGATGCCAACCATATCCGTATGGCCTCCGAATGCGGCCGCCGCATCGTCGAGATGGTCTGGGAAGATCTGACGCCGAAGACGATCCAGACCCACAAGGCGTTCGAGAACGCGATCGCGGTGGCGATGGCGATGGGCTGTTCGACCAATGCGATCATCCATCTGATCGCGCAGGCGCGCCGCGCCGGTCTCGACATCGGCCTCGACGATTTCGAAATTGCGAGCCGCAAGGTGCCCGTCATCGCCAATGTGCGGCCGAGCGGTGACGCCTATCTGATGGAGGATTTCTTCTATGCCGGCGGGCTGCCGGCGCTGATGGGGCAGATCAAGCCGCATCTGCATCTCGACTGCATCACCGTCACCGGTAAGACCGTGGGCGAGAACATCGATGGCGCCGAGGTCCACAATGACGACGTGATCCGCTCGACCGCCAATCCCATCTACAAGGAAGGCGCACTCGCCGTGCTCAAGGGCAATCTCGCGCCCGATGGCTGCGTCATCAAGCCGAGCGCCTGCGCGCCGCGCTTCCTCAAGCACACCGGACCGGCGCTGGTGTTCGACGACTACCCTTCCATGAAGAAGGCGGTCGACGATCCCGATCTCGACGTGACCGAAGACCACATCCTCATTCTGCGGAATGCGGGGCCGCAGGGCGGGCCGGGCATGCCGGAATGGGGCATGCTGCCGATCCCGACCAAGCTCGTGAAGCAGGGCGTCCGCGATATGGTGCGGATCTCCGATGCGCGCATGAGCGGCACCAGCTACGGCGCCTGCATTTTGCACGTCGCCCCCGAATCCTATGTCGGCGGGCCGCTGGCGCTGGTGCGGAACGGCGACCGCATCACGCTCGATGTCGCCGCCCGCACCATCAATCTCGATGTGTCGGAAGCCGAGCTCGAAAAGCGCCGCGCCGCCTGGAAGCAGCCCGAGCGCCGGTTCGAGCGCGGCTATGGCTGGATGTTCACCAAGCACATCAAGCAGGCCAATGACGGCTGCGACTTCGACTTCCTTGAAACTGATTTCGGCGCGCCGATCGGCGAGCCCTCGATCTACTAGTTTCACCGTCGTTCTGGGGCGCGAAGCGAACCCGGAACCTCGAGATTCCGGGTTCGATGCTTCGCATCGGCCCGGAATGACGACAAGAGAGAGCACGAGATGACCAAACTCACCGAAGCCGCCCGCAACAAGCTCAAATCCGTCTCCACCGCCACTGTCGCCACCGCGTTGTTCAAGCGTGGCCTGCGCATCCAGATGATCCAGGATGTGCACCCGCTCAGTGCCGGCCAGCCGACCATGGTCGGTGAAGCCTTCACGCTGCGCTATATGCCGGCCCGCGAGGATCTCAACACCATCGACGTCTTTAGGAATCACTCCCATCCGCAGCGCAAGGCGGTGGAGGATTGCCCGCCAGGCAGCGTGCTGGTGATGGACAGCCGCAAGGACGCACGTGCCGCTTCCGCCGGCGCGATCCTGATCACGCGCTTGATGAAGCGCGGTGTCGCCGGTGTCGTTACCGACGGCGGTTTCCGCGATTCGGCCGAGATCGCCAAGCTGGGTATCCCCGCCTACCACCATCGCCCGAGCGCACCGACCAATCTGACGCTGCATCACGCCATCGAGATCAACGTTCCCATTGGCTGCGGTGACGCGCCGGTGTTTCCTGGCGACGTCATTCTCGGCGACAGCGACGGTGTGATCGTGATTCCCGCGCATCTCACTGAGGAGATCGCCAACGAGACCTTCGAGATGACCGCGTTCGAGGATTTCGTCACCGAGGAAGTCAACAAGGGCCGCGGCATTTTCGGTCTCTATCCGGCAACCGACCCGCAGACGCTGACCGACTTCGCCGCATGGCGGAAGGCGAACGGAAGGTAAAGGACGACAACTCGTCCCACAATCTCCGTCGTCGTCCTGGCGAAAGCCAGGACCCATTACCCCAGGGAGTAGTTTGGCGAAGACTTGGAGTCGTCGTGTTTTCGCGCGGTACTGACACCGATCTTTATCGGATAGATCACGCGGTATGGGTCCCGGCCTTCGCCGGGACGACAGCGCAGGGTGTCGCTTACACCCCCGCCTCCGCCATTCCCGCCGCCCACAGCGCGAACGCGTAGACGATCGCGACTTCATCGAGCCGGTTGAAGCGTCCCGAGGCGCCGCCGTGGCCGGCGCCCATGTTGGTGCGGAGCAGGACCGGGCCGCCGCCGCTCATCGTTACGCGCAGGCGCGCGATCCATTTGGCGGGCTCCCAGTACGTGACGCGCGGATCGGTCAACCCGCCCATCGCCAGGATCGCGGGATAGTCTTTCGCCGCGACATTGTCGTAGGGCGAATACGATAGGATGGTGCGGAAATCCTTTTCGCTCTCGATCGGGTTGCCCCATTCTGGCCATTCCGGCGGCGTCAGCGGCAGCGTGTCGTCGAGCATCGTGTTGAGCACGTCGACGAACGGCACTTCGGCAACGATGCCGGCGAACAATTCGCCGGCGCGGTTCGCCACCGCGCCCATCAGCATGCCGCCGGCCGAGCCGCCGTGGCCGACGATGCGTTTTGCACTGGTGTATTTCGCATCGATCAGCGCGCGGGCGCTGGCTGAGAAGTCGTCGAACGAATTCGTCTTCTTCTCGCGCTTGCCGTCGAGATACCAGCCCCAGCCCTTGTCGGCGCCGCCGCGGATATGGGCGATGGCATAGACGAAGCCGCGATCGACCAGTGACAGCCGGTTGGCGCTAAACGAAGCCGGCATCGCCATGCCGTAGGAGCCGTAACCGTAGAGCAGCAGCGGCGCCGCGCCGTCGAGCGTGAGCTCGCGGCGATGGAGGATCGAGACCGGCACCTCGGCGCCGTCCTGCGCCTTCGCCATGATGCGCGTCGTGACGTAGTCGGCAGCATCGTGGCCGGACGGAATCTCCTGCCGCTTGCGCAGGGTGCGCGTCCGCTTGACCATGTCGTAGTCATAGACTTCCGACGGCGTCGTCATCGACGAATAGGCAAAGCGCAAATTCGTCGTCTCGAATTCGTAGGAGCCCATCGTATCCAGCGAATAAGCCGCCTCGTCGAACGCGATGGCATGCTCTTCCTTGGTCGCGAGGTCGCGGATCACGATGGACGGCAACGCATTGGCGCGCTCCAGCCGCACCATGTGGCCGGCATAGAGATCGAGGTCGATGATGTAGATGCCGGGACGATACGGGATCAGATCGCGCCAGTTCTTGCGCTCGGGTGAGGCGAGCGGCGCGGTGACGATCTTGAAGTCGATGGCTTCGTCGGCGTTGGTGAGGATGAAGAGTTCGTCGCCGCGGTCGGCGAGCGAATATTGCACGCCTTCCTCGCGTGCCGCGACCAGGCGCGGCGGTGCGTCGGGGTGGGCGAGGTCGATCAGCCGCTGCTCGGAGGTCTCGTGGTCGCCGCCCGCGATGACGCAGAAGCGGCCGCTGGTGCTCTCCTGCAGATGGGTGAACCAGCCGGAATCCTGCTCTTCGTAGACCAGCGTGTCGTCGACCTGCCGAGTGCCGAGCTTATGCCGCCACACCTGCATCGGCCGGTGATTGTCGTCGAGCTTCACGTAGAAGAACGACGTGGCGTCCTTGCTCCAGACTACGCCGCCGTCGGTTTCCTCGACGACGTCATCGAGGTCCTTTCCGGTCGCCCAGTCGCGCACGCGGATCGAGAAATATTCCGAGCCCTTGGTGTCGGCGCTCCAGGCCTGCAGCCTGTGGTCGTTCGAGTGCCGGCTGCCGCCGAACTTGAAATAAGTATGGTCCTTGGCGAGCGCATCGCCGTCGAGCACGATGTGGCCTTCGCCGCCATCGCGCGGCATGCGGCCGAACAGCTCGTGCTGACCACCTTCGCGGAATTTGCGGAAATAGGCGAAGGGACCATCCGGCGACGGCACGCTGGAATCGTCCTCCTTGATCCGCCCCCGCATCTCGCCCACCAGCGTCTTCTGCAGGGCTGCAGTATGGCCGAGCAGGCTCTCGGTGTAGCCATTTTCTGCGTCGAGATATTTGCGGATGTCGGGATCGAGCACCGCGGGGTCGCGCAGCACCTCCTGCCATTTCTCGTCCTTCAGCCAGGCATAGTCGTCGGTCACGGTAATGCCGTGCCGCGTGAAGGAATGCGGCCGGCGCGGGGCGACGGGAGGCTGGGAAGGTGTTTTGGCTTGTGTCACTCGATCCTCATTCAGATGCGTCCTGCCTTATATCGTCCCGATTCCGCGAATTGCCAGCGCTACAGCGCCAAGGACCGCGCCAAGTCGCCGGGTTGTTGATCGGCCCCTTCTATGCTTTAGGCTTCCTATCCCCGCCGCCGGTCCAGCCTGATGCTGTTCAATTCCTACCCGTTCATCCTGCTGTTCCTGCCGGCCGCGCTGGCTGGCTATTTCTGGCTCGGGCTGCGCAGCAATCTGGCCCCGGTGATCTGGCTGGCGGTGGCCTCGCTCACCTTCTATGCCATCGGCAACTGGCAGTTCGTCGCCCTGTTGCTGATATCGATCGCCTTCAACTACGGCATAGGCCATCTCCTGATCGTGGCGAAGCTTGCTCCGTCGCAACGAAAGGCGGCACTTGCCGTCGGCGTCGCCGGCGACCTCCTCGTGCTCGGCATCTTCAAATATGCCGGCTTCGTCACCGAGAACATCAATGCACTGGCCGGCACGCATTTCGAGGTCCACATCCTGCTGCCGGTCGGCATCTCCTTCTACACGTTCACCCAGATCGCGTTCCTGGTTGACGCATGGCGCCGGCAGGTCGCGGCCTACGCGCTGCCGCACTACGCGCTGTTCGTGACATACTTTCCCCATCTGATCGCGGGACCAATCCTTCACCACAAGGACATGATCCCGCAATTCGAACGGCAGGAAACCAAGCGTCCGCATGGGCATCTGATCCTGTGCGGCCTCATCATCTTTGCGGTCGGCCTGTTCAAGAAGACGTGCCTTGCCGACGGCATCCAGCCGCTGGTCGCGCTCGCCTTCGATGCGCGCGCGCCGAGTTTTGATCAGGCCTGGCTTGGCGCGCTCGCCTACACCTTCCAGCTCTATTTCGACTTCTCCGGCTATTCGGACATGGCGATCGGGATATCGCTGATGTTCGGCATCTTCCTGCCGGTCAATTTCAACTCGCCCTACAAGGCCGTCAGCATCGTCGAATTCTGGCGCCGCTGGCACATGACGCTGTCGCACTTCCTGCGCGACTATCTCTACATCCCGCTCGGGGGCAACAGGCGCGGCCGCGTGCTCCGTTATGTCAATTTGCTGCTGACGATGCTGCTTGGCGGGCTCTGGCACGGCGCGGCCTGGACTTTTGTCATTTGGGGCGCGCTGCATGGCGCCTATCTTTGCGTCAATCACGCTTTCAACGCGCTGGTGCCGAATGTTCCGAACTTGCTCGCGCGCCCAACTCGCATCGCCGGGGCCGTGCTGACATTTCTCGCCGTCGTTGTCGCCTGGGTATTCTTCCGCGCCGAGCGGGTCGATTGGGCCATGCGGATTCTGAATGCGATGGCCGATCCCTCGAACATCGTGTTCGGCCGCGAGGAGATCGCGGCGCTGGTGCAGGTCGCAATTTATGCGGCGCTGGTGTGGCTGGCGCCGAACACGCAAGGACTCATGGGGTACGACCACGCCAATCGCAGGGTCGGCGAGGGCCTGATGGCCGGACGGATGCGGCCGCTGGTCCTGTATGGCGCGTCGCTGGTGCTGGCGTTCGGGATCTTGGGTATCCAGAGCCACAGCGAATTCATCTATTTCCGGTTCTGATGCGGGGCGCGTTCACACATCCAGGGCGTCTTCTCTTCGCGAGCATCGCGTGCGTGCTCGGGGCGGCGGCGCTCACCTATGTCATCGATCCCCTGCAGCTGTTCCGGCCCTCGCGTCTCATCGCGCCGTTCTATTCCGATGACACGCGCGTGCAGAATGCAGGGCTGATCCGCAGCCAGTCGTTCGACGCGGCCTTCATGGGTACCTCGCTCGCGATCCATTTCCGTCAGAGCGACATCGACCATGCGCTTGGCGTGCACTCGCTGAAGTTGGCGATGACCGGCTCCAATTCGCGCCAGCAGGGCTTTGTGCTGGAGCAGGCAATCGACCGCGGCGCAAAGCGCGTGATCTGGCAGATGGACGACTTCATCTTTGTCGATGCGGCCGACATCGAGACGGATCCCTATCTCTCTGCCGATCTCTATCGCGGGACGGCAAAAGGCATCGCGTCGTACGTGTTCAGCGCGGCGATGGCGAAGGAGTCCCTGTTCGCATTGCTGCGGTCGGTTCCGCCGTTGCGGCAGCCGTTGACCCGGGCGGCGCCTTTTCTGCCAATCAAGTTTGCGCTTGAAGACGTCGACGACATCTATGCGCTGCCGCGGGATGTCGACGTCGCGCGCGCCTATAATGCGAAAAGGACGCTCGCGGCCTTCGCCTATATCACCGATCCCGTACGCAGCCGATTTCTCGGCGAAGGCTATCGTTACGACGCCATGGTGCGGCATTTCGAGCATGACGCCGTCGGCCTGATCGCGCGCCATCCGGACGTGACCTTCGACATCTACTTCCCGCCCTATTCGATCCTGCAATTCGTCGCGATGCGCGATGCTTCGCCTGCGACGCTGAAGATCGTCACCGACCTCACGGCCGTCATTGCGCAGCGCCTGACCCAGCTTCCCAATGTGCGCCTGTACGATTTCCGGGCGATCAAGGACGTGACGCACGACCTCGACAACTACGGCGACGTCATCCACCATTCGCCGATCGTCGATGCGAAGGTGCTGTCGTGGCTGGCGCACGGGGAATATCGGGTCGATCCGAAGGCGCCACTTGCGTCGCTGGATGAGCTGAAGGCGCAGGTTGAAGCGTATCGGCTAAAGCAACCGGGTCGTCCCGGCGAAGGCCGGGACCCATAACCCCAGGGAGGAGTTTGGCGAAGACTCGGAGTGAAACGGTCCTCGGTACTGCGACCGCGCTCTGTCGATAGATCACGCGGTATGGGTCCCGGCCTTCGCCGGGACGACAGGTTTACGCCGCCACCTCTTCGCCGAGATACGCGACCGCCGCTTCGAGCCCGCCTTTGCCGTGCGGGATCTTCAGCGCATTCAGCCCGACCTCGATCACCCCCAACGTGCCGAGCAGCATCGGGGCGTTGACGTGGCCCATATGGGCGATGCGGAAGGCTTGTCCCGAGAGATCGCCGATGCCGGTGCCGAGCACGACGCCGCACTTCTCCTTGCAATAGCGTTGCAGGATTGCCGGATCGTGGCCGTTGCTCATGGTCACCGTGGTCACGGTGTTGGAGCGTTCGCTGGCTTCCGCGACGTTGAAGCCGAGCACCTGGCCTTCGGACCATGCGCCGACGGCGCGGCGCGCGGCTTCGCCGAGCAGGCTGTGGCGGCGGAAGGCGTTCTCCAGCCCCTCCTCGTGCAACAAGTCGATCGCCTGACGCAGCGCGAACAGCAGATGCACCGGCGCGGTGCCGGCATATTTGCGATAATGCTCGCTGCCTTCGCGCTCGCTCCAGCTCCAATAGGGCGTGCTCATATTGGCCGTCTTCTGCACCTCGAGCGCGCGCGCGTTGGCCGCGACGAAGCCGAGGCCGGGCGGCGTCATCAGGCCCTTTTGCGAGCCCGACATCGCAACGTCGATGCCCCATTTGTCCATCTCGAACGGCATGCAGCCGAGCGAGGCGACAGTGTCGACCATGTACAGCGCCGGGTGGCCGCTCGCCTTGATCGCCTTGCCGATCGCCTCGATGTCGTTCTGCACGCCAGACGCCGTGTCGACCTGGACGACGACGACGGCCTTGATCGTATGCTCCTTGTCGCGGCGCAGGCGCTCCTCGACCTCGTGCGGCCGTACCGCGCGGCGCCAGTCGCCCTTGAGCACCTCGACCTCGGCACCCATCAGGGAAGCCGCATTGCCCCAGCCGATCGCGAACCGTCCGCTTTCGAGCACCAGCACCTTGTCGCCGCGCGACAGCACGTTGCTCAGCGCCGCTTCCCAGGCGCCGTGTCCGTTGGCGATGTAGATGTAGGACTTGCCCTTGGTCGCAAACAGTTTCGAGATGTCGCTGAGCAGGCTCTCGGTCAGATCGGTCATCTGCTTGGAGTAGATGTCGATCGCCGGACGATGCATCGCCCGCAGCACCTCGTCGGGCATATTGGTGGGCCCGGGGATGGCCAGAAATTCCCGGCCCGCGCGAACGGTCATTGCTGTTGGTCCTTGTTGCCTGAGAACAGGATGGTGGGTCGCTGATTCACGCTTTTACGCGGCGCTGCGGTGCAAGAAAAGGCCGGAAAACGCAGGTCTGACGTGGGCTATCTCTTAGTCTCGCGGCAGCCCGCAGCTTCGGCTTCCTCCACCGAGCAGAACCAGCGCGTGCCCTTGCTGATCTTCATCTTGATCTGGGTGTACCAACGGCTGGTCGGCTGGTGATAGATGCACTCGCCGGCGGTGTTGACGTTGCCCTTGATGGTGCAGTCCGGCGAGGGCGCGACCGGGCCCGAGGCCGAAGCGAGCAGGATCGCATGCGCTCCGTCGGGCGGCTTGGTGGCGCCGAGGATGGTGGTCTTCTTGTTGCGCACGCGCCAGTCCCAGGGCGCGATGAAGGCGCCCTGCCACATGCCGGCCTTGGCCTCCCGTGCGGCCTTCTCGTCCGCCTCATAGTCGTGCGACATCCGGGTGTAGGCCAGCGCCCAGCCTGTGTGCACCAGCCATTTCTGGATGTCCTCGCCGTCGACATCGCAGCGCGCCACGGTGCGGCCGCGCCGGTCGATCGACCTCGCATGGCAGACCCAGCTCTTGCCGTCGGCGTATTTGGCGAGCTCGTCGCGGGCCGCGATGCCGCAGGTCCAGCGCTCGCCCTTGTTGTTGAGGCAGAGCTGGTCGACCGCGGGCGCGTCGATGCCGCCGAGCCTGATCCGCGTGTTGCCGATCACCACCGCGTCGCCGGCGCGAACCTTTGCGGTGCCGGTGATGTCGGCGGCCTCAGCCGGCGACGGCAAGCCCGGCAAGGAGAAGCCAAGCAATGACAGCGCAATCAGGAATTTTCGCAACATGCCGGTCCGCGTGTGATGGAAATTGCGATAGACCGCGCAATTGTGGTCGGCTTTTGTCCGCCCGGCCAGCATATGCAAGGCAGTTGGGCTTTCAACTTACTGTCATCGAGCGAAGTTTTTGTAGGGTGGGTTAGCCGAAGGCGTAACCCACCTCTTTCGCCTCCACGGCGGCAGAAGTGGTGGGTTACGCTTCGCTAACCCACCCTACCTAACCTATCCCCGCGTCATCGCCCGCTTGGCCACCGCCAGCCCCATCAGCACGAACGCCGACGTGACCTCCGGACCGCCGACCAAAATCCGCGTCGGCGTCTTCATCTTGTTCCATTCATAGGCGCGGAACGGGCCGCGGCGGCCGCCTTCGCCCAGGCTCGCGACGATCACGTTCAGCGCCGGCGCAAAGGCGCGCGGATCGGCGCCGAGATGGCCGAGCGCGATCAGGGTGAGCGCTGCGTCGAACACGTTCATCTCGGCGGCCATCAGCTCGCCCTTGACGTAGGAGAGCACGCGGTGGCGGATGAAATCGAAATCGCCGTCGGGATCGATGACGGCCTGCGCCGCCAGCGGCAGCGCCAGGAAGGCGGCGTAGCAGCGGCCGAAATAGGCGCTGTAGAGCTCCGGCAGATAATAGATGTGCGAGCGCGGATTGGCGAAGGTGCCGCTCGCCGCCAGCCGCTTCTGGAAGCCGATGATGCGATGAACGGTGGCAAGCCGCGCCGGCGTCTCTAATACTTTCCAGCGCGCGAGGTTGCGAAAGCTGACCTCGAGAATGTCGAGATTGAGCGTCGGATCGAGATCGTTGCCATAGGGCCGCTCGCCCTTGAGGTTGTCGATCCAGGTCGCAACCCCGCCCTCATAGTCGATATTGTCGTTGATCGGCACGGTCACGCGCGGCTCGTTGACGCCGGCGCGCACCTGATAGCCTGCATAGAAATCCAGCAGCGGCTGGTCGAGGATTGGATCGGTGCAGCCGGCCTGCGTCGCCGCGGAGATCGAGCACGCCGTGGTGTCGCAATCCGGCACGTAGACGCCGAAGCCGAGGTCCTGCTTGATCTGGGCGAAGTAGCGGGAGAAGCGCGGATGCGGTGCGGGCGCGAGCGCGGTGATGACGTTGAACCGCGCCCTGTCGATGCCCTCGACCTCTTCGCGGCTGATGTTGACACAGAAATCGACCATGTCCGCGACCGCGCGTTCCGCCGCCATCTTGTCGGCGAGCGAGGCGAGGCCGGTCTCGACGTAACTCAACAGCGCCTCGATGAAGAACGCGTCGTAATAGGCCGAGCGGTGCCGGATCTGCACCGGCTCCCACATCGGTTCGGCAATCCCTCGCCAGGGCGGATTGACGACGGCGCGCGCCGGCGATCGCGCGATGAAGACACGGGCGAGGTTGAACAGCAGCGAGGAGTTCTTGTAGCCGCGCGCGTTGAGACCCGTGAGCGCCATGGTCAGTTCGCGGCCACGGAAATCGGGATCGCCGATCAGGTTGAACGCGGCGTAGGTCGGCAGAAAGCCATTCTTGCGGTACGAGCCCAGCAGATGCTGCGCACAGTCGCGGATCACGCCGTCGATCTGCGATTGTCGCGGCGTGGCGCCGGTGAACATGGCCGGCGGCGGCTTGGGATGATCCAGCGCGATGCTGTCGACGAGATCGGCGACGGGCTGGCCGACCGCCGCCCAATCGGGCTCGGCTTCGTCGCGGGCGCGCACCAGCGCCTGGCGCAGCCGGGCCAGCTTCCCTTCGTCGCGCAGCTCGGGCAGTCCGGCCCGGCGCAGCAGCACCCGCAATGCGGGATTGCCGAGCGCGGTCTTGTAGAACTTGGCCAGATGCGGATCGCCGCTGGCCGCAACGGCCAATACGGGATCGCAAACGTCGTAAAGCGAGGGGCCGTCCTTCCGCGCCGTCAGCGCCCGGCAGGCGGCGCCGGCAAAATATTGAAAGCTCATGAAATACCTGGTCGCGGGAATTTGGCCGAGGGCGCCGGCCGGCACGCTCCCAGCCGCGCGCCACCCCCTGCAAGTCGTTGAAAAAGCTACCCGGATTCGCAGGAAATACAAATGTGGTGATGGTCACAGAAAAAGCCGGCACGAAGCCTGCATAATCAGGCTCCGGAAGGCTACGGGGACGCAAAAAAATCACACATTGGGCGGTCAAAATTAGATCATGATTACAGAGACTTAGCTCAAATTTTCGGCGATCTATTGCGGGGGAGGCGATATCCGGTTAAGGGTTTGTTTGGTGCGGCGCCGCAAATTGCGCGCAATTCGGGGGCACACCCCCGGCCAATCCCTCAAACCCAAAGACGCTATCGCGCTACTCAAACAGTGTGCGCGTGCTTGGCTGGTCTTTGGCACTGACAGGAATGACGCGAGATGAATGTAACGCAGCTCGACATTTCCCGACGCACGATCGCGGTGGCCGCAGCCCTCATCGGGACGGTCTCGCTCGTGATCGGCGCCCATGCTGCCCTCAACATGCGGGCGCTCGATGCCGCCAAGGCCGTTTCGACCGACCAGGTCACCGGCTCGATCGGCCAGGCCTCGCGTCTCGCCCTCGTCATCGGCAATGGACATTACCCCGACGCCACCGCGCCGCTGACGCAGTCGATCAACGACGCCCGCGCGCTGTCCTCGTCGCTGCGCAAGAACGGTTTTGACGTCGACATGGTGGAAGACGCGACCAAGGACGACATGGTCCGCGCGGTCAATCGCCTGAAGTCCCGGATCAAGCGCGACACCGTCGTCATGCTGTTCTTCGGCGGCTACGGAGTGCAGGCCGGCCGCGAGAGCTACATGCTGCCGGTCGATGCCGCGATCTGGAAGGAAAACGACGTCCGCCGCCAGGGCATCTCCATCGAGGGCGTTCTCGACATGATGAAGGAGCAGGGCGCCAAGGCCAAGCTCGTCGTGGTCGACGCCTCCCGCCGCAACCCCTACGAGCGCCGTTTCCGGTCCTACAGCCACGGCCTCGCGCCGATCAGCGCGACCGACAATGCGCTGATCCTCTCCTCGGCTTCGCCCGGCAAGGTCGTCGACGACGGCAAGGGCGAGCACAGCGTGCTGGTCAGCGAGTTCCTCAACAACCTCAATGCGCAGGGCAGCGCCGAGAGCGTCTTCAACAAGACCCGCCTTGCCATCTCCCGCGCCAGCGAAGGCGACCAGGTCCCGTCCGTCTCTTCCTCGCTGCTCGAGGACGTCCATTTCGGCGAAGCCGGCGGCTAGTTTTTCTTAGCGCTGGTAGGGTGGATTAGCGAAGCGTAATCCACCACCTCTCTCTCGTCAGCGTGGAAAGCAAATAGGTGGATTACGCCTTCGGCTAATCCACCCTACGACCTACGTGCTCAGCGCACATCTGCAATCACATCGTCATTGCGAGCGCAGCGAAGAAATCCAGAATCTTCCCGCGGAAAGATCCTGGATTGCTTCGTCGCTTTGCTCCTCGCAATGACGATCGTAGAGATTACTTCGCCGCTTCCGCGGCCATCACGGTGCGCACCGGATCGCCTTCGCGCAGCAGCGCGCCGGCGCGGGCGACGACGATATCGCCTTCATTGAGGCCGTCGCGGATCTCGATATTGCCGCCCGACATCAGCCCGACCTCGACACGCTTGGTCTCGACGCGGTTGCGGCGGATCACCTGCACGACGGTGCCGGCGGAGGAATATTGCACCGAGGTCAGCGGCACCGCGACGTTGCAGCTCTGCCCGGACTTGATCAGCGCGCGGCCGCTCGCATTCAGCAACAGCCGCTTCTGTGAGGAAATGCCGATATAGACCATGCCCTGCTGGATGTTCGGCTCGACCGTCGGGCCGATGCGGCGCACCTTGCCGTCGATATCGCCGGCGCCGGCGATGCGCACGGTCGCCACCTGGTTGACCGCGAGCTTGCGCATATCGCTGGTCGCGACCAGGGCGACGAGATCGTACTCGCTGCGCGCCACGATCGTGAACAGCGCCTCGCCTTTGGCGGAGGCGAGGTTGCCGATCTGCGCGGTCGACGTCGCGATCACACCCGCCACGGGCGCGGTGACCTGAAGCGTGCCGCCCTCGGGCAGCGCCAGCCGCGCCAGCACTTGGCCTGCGGCGGCGGTGTCGCCGGCTTCCGCCAGCACCTCCGTCACCTTCAGGCCGGGCCGCTCCGGCCGCACCGAGCTTGCCTCGCGCGCGATGATGGTGCCGGTGCCCTCGACGATGTCGGAGAAACAGGATTTTGCGACCTTCAGCACCGTGACCGCCGGCCCCTTGGGCGCGTCGTCATCGGCGGCGGCAGCGGGCTGGGCGGACAGCAACAGCAGTCCGGTGAGCGCAACGAGATGTCTGGAAACAGAACGCGCAGGCAATGAACGCATGGGTCATTCCGGTTGGGGCCTTGACGGCCTCATCGTTAGCAGAAGCAATTGCGGCGGACCATGGGCCGGCCGGATGAGAATGCCGCAGCAGCACGGGCGGCGCGATGCCGCCCGTTGAATTAGTCGCCGCACAAGCAAAGAGGTTCGCCGGTGGTCGCCGCCCAATCAACTCGTCATGCCCGGCCCGGCCATGACGACGAGGAGGTATCGGCCCCCTCACGGCAGGCTCAAGAACTCCACCCAGTTCGGCTTCTTGCCGGTGGCGTAGGATTTCAGCTTGGTCAGCGCGCCGCTGCTTTGGTCGATGGCATAGACGGTCATGCTGTCGGAGAGCTCGCCGACCGCGGCGAGATAGCGCCCGCCGGGATCGATATGAAAGCCGCGCGGTTGCTTCTCGGTCGGCACGCTGCCGATCGTGGTCAGCTTGCCGGTTGTCGCATCGATCTTGTAGGCGGTGAGCGTGCTGGTGGTGCGCTCGGAGGCGTAGAGGAAACGGCCGTCGGGGGTGACGTGGATGTCGGCGGCCCAGGGCTTTCCCGAAAAGCCTTCCGGCAGCGCGGTGGTGCGCTGGATCTCGTCCAATGCGCCGCCTTTCGCCTCATAGGCGAACGCCGCGACGTCGCCGTTCAGTTCGTGGAGGAGGTAGATGAACTTGCCGTTGGGGTGGAACACGAAATGCCGAGGCCCCGATTTCTCCGGCACCTTGTGAGCCGGCGGATCGCTCGGCGTGAGCGTACCGGTCGTGGCATCGAACGTGAAGGCCAGGATCTGGTCGGAGCCGAGATTGGTCGCGAACGCGAAGCGGTTGTCGGGCGAGGGCAGGACGGCGTGCGCGTTCAGCCCGGTCGGGATCACCTGCTTCGGCTCGCCCACGACGCCGTTGGCAAGCAGCGGATTCAGCGCGACCTTGTTGCCGCCATAGGAGGCGCTGAGCAGGAATTTGCCGCCGCGGTCGAAGGCGATATAGGCCATGCTGTCGGCGAGCGGGCCGTTGCCGATATGGCTGAGCTGGCCCGTCTTCGGATCGATCGCAAAGCTCACCGCGAGAAACGGCTGCGAGCGAACGCCGGCGATCAGCACGCGATGATCGGGCGTGATCGCGAGCGGCGTCGAGGAGCCGGGCTTTTCGACGCCGGTGAAGGCGGCCGTCTGCACGGGCGTCATCTCGCCGCTCTCGGCCATCTTGAACACGCTGATGTCGTTGCTGTCGGCGTTGCCGATGTAGGCGAAGGTGTCGGCCATGCCGGCGCGGACTCCAGAAATGAGGGTGAGGAAAGCAAGCGTGGTGGCGATCGCGGCGCGGGGTACGCCGGATGCGATGCGTCGGGTCGGTCTCAACATGGGGTCCCTCCTGGATGCCGGTGCGGCATTTGTCGTTTTGCCGGCGAGGATAGCGGCAGCCGCCCCGCCGCACCAAATTCCAATTGGGATCGATCGATGCCGAAATGGTATCGGTCGGACGTCTAGCGGATTGCCGCCGTGCGGGAGGGCAGATGGGGCCCCGGCGGGGTGTCGGGCGGCCCGAGCACGGTCCACACGGTGACCGCGAGCAGCGCGCAGGTCAGGATCGTCCAGGCGACGAGTCGTTTCCGCATCAGGCCGAATCCGTCAGTCATATGGATGAGAATGCTCCCCGGGGGCGGCGCGCCTGGCGATCGTGCACTGCAAATCGCGGCGATCCTATGAACTCGTTCACAGGCGAAGCGAACCAATGCCGCGCGAGCGCATTGAACCGGCATGCCCCGTGAAAACGATCTTGAAGGTAAGCCCGACATGGGCGGCAAGCATGGCGGTCAGGCCGGCCAGCCCAAGTCGCCGCCGCGCCCGCGTCAGGGCGAGCGCGATGAGGACGTCGTGGCAAAGCGCCACACCGGCCAAACCGATCCCAACTCCGCGCCGACCAAACCAAAATAGCACCTCGCCCGGGCCGCCCGCGCATTGGGAACGGCAACCTCGCCTTGCCGTTACCCTGATCCCGCGGGCGGAGCAGATCGAAACGGAGGCTGGCACGTGTTTTGGATTTATTGGAACACCGCCTGGTCGCTGATCATCAGCGGCATCATGTTCGCCACCATCGTCGCCCATCCCGACTCCGAGTTCGTCGAGATCCACGCGGCCAAGCAAGTGAAGTGAACCCACGCCGGCCGCTTCAACGGCGCATCATCGCATGCTGCGCCGAGCCCGGGGACATCAGAAGTCAAAATTTCAAGTCATGCTGCCGGGCATGAAGCAGCGAATCATGGCGCGGCCGTTGATGTAGTACGGCCAGACCATGGTGCGGCCGGCGCGGTTCGGCTCGGTGATCACGGTGTCGTCGGGTACCTCGATCCAGTCGCCCAGAAGTCGGACGCGATAATGTCCATCTCTCGTGTCCCAGTCGACATCGTCCAGCGCCGTGCCGTCGGCGTCGGCACAGCAGGGACCGCCGCCCTTGCTGCGCAGGCTCTCGAACCAGCCCTTGAGGGGAGAGTTCGCGTAGCGACCGTCGTCGCGGGCCTGCACGGATGGGCCGATCATGGCAGCAACCGCTACGAGAGTGATCATCCTGAATGCCGGGATCGCCATATCGCCTCGCTCGATCTCGTGCGCGCACGAGCGCAGACGAACAGCCGCCCGCTGCACGTGACACAATGCCGGCTGGCGCCCGCCGATCGGGTTCCAGCCGTCTCAGCGGGGCAACCGCGAGGGTCGATGTTTGATCCTATTTTCAAGGGCGCGAACTCATCGGTGCCACGAGTCCGCGCCCTGCTTCAGCTCTCACCCGGCAAGCGGTCAGTAGTCCCAGAACACCGGCACCCAACGAAAGGCGTCGCCGTCGGCTGCCACGCGGCCCAGGGACGGGAACGGCAGGTGCGTCGCCACCAGCATCTCGCCGGTCTCGGCAAGCTGTCGCAACAGACGGATGCGAACGCGCACCGCTTCCTCGGGGTCGTGCTCGAAACCGTTGTGCCAGTCGGGTTGTTCGAACCCGACGGCAAACACGGCATCACCGGCGAATGTCAGCGCGTCGTCGCCGGCCGCCATGCGAACCACGCTGTGTCCGGGGGTGTGACCGCCGGTGCGACGGGCGACGACGCCAGGCGCAATCTCGTGCTCGTCATCGAACAGCCGCAGCTGAGGGCCGTACTCCTTCAGGAACTGCTTGGCGGTCGATCGAAGCGCGTCCGGAAACCCTTCCGGCATGGCGGTGCGGGAGAAATCAGGCTGTTCCCAGAACTTGACCTCGGCGGCGGCGACGTGGATCCGCAGGTCCTTGCGCAGCTGCTCCTTCACGCCGTCGACCAGCAGGCCGCCAATGTGGTCCATGTGCAGATGGGTCAGCACCAGATCGGTCACCGCCGCGAGATCGATGCCGGCGACCGCCAGTCGCCTGATCAACTGCCCGGCGCGCGGCAAGTTCAGGTTCGGGTCCGAGCCCAGTCCGGCGTCGATGAGGATGGTCTTGCCGGCGCTGCGGACCATGACGGCGTTCAGTGCCCAGTCGAAAGCGTCCTGCGGCAGGAACATGTCGTGCAGCCAGGTCGCCCGCACCGCCGGGTCGGCGTTGTGCGCGAGCATCTTGGTCGGCAGCGGCAGCACGCCGTCGCTGACCACCAGCACGTCGATCTCGCCGATCTTCAGCGCGTAGCGCGACGGAACGAGCTCTTCGGGTCCCGACGACACGGGAAATGAGGTGTTGTGCAGATTCATGTTGGTCTTCCTGTTCGAGGGTTGAGGCTTCCGGCTGGTCCTGTTGAACGGGCTGCGCCGCCGGGGGAGAGCGCGGCCGTGATCGCTTGGTGGGTTAGAGGCTGGTCACCCGTTCCGGATCGGCCGACGCGAGCGCCAGGGCGCGCTCCGCCTTCGGCGGATAGATCCAGACGGTGTTGATCTCACGCTTGGTCTTCTTGGCGACGTCGCCGACCAGCTCGACCTTGCGCTCCCATCCGCGTGTGAACAGCGCGCCGGCTTCGCCGAGGTCGAGGCAGGTGACGTAGGCCTTCTGGTGATAGGGCCTGGTCGGAACGCCGAGCAATTCGGCCGCGGCATTGTTGCCGGCAAAGGCGCCCATCCGCGTGGCGTGCTGGCACGACATCAGTGCGTAATTGCCCTCGTCGTCGCAGGCGGCGCGTGCTGCGTCGCCGGCCGCGAAGACACCCTGAACGCCTGGCACCTGCAAGCAGCGATCGACCAGCAACCGTCCGAAATTGTCGCGCTCGGCGGGAATCTGCGCGGTCAGAGGCGCCGCACGAATGCCCGCTGCCCAGATCACCGTCTCGGTTTCGATGTGTTCACCGCTGGACAGGGTGACGCCGGCCGCGTCGAGCGCGGCGACGCCGGCGCCGAGCCATGTCTCTACGCCAACCTTGCGCAGGGCTTCCTCGATGACGGGGCGGGGGCCAGCGCCCATGTCGGGTGCGATCGCAGTGTTGCGCTCGACGATGACGACGCGAGTCTTGGCGTCGGTGCCCAGGATTTCGCGCAGCCGCGTCGGCATTTCGGTGGCCGCTTCGATCCCGGTGAAGCCGCCGCCGGCGACGACGACCGTGTCGCGTCCGTTCGCGGCGGGCCGCTTCGCGAGGCCATGCAGATGCTTGTCGAGCGCAACGGCATCGTCGAGCGAATCGACGCTGAAGCCGTGCTCGGCGAGGCCCGGAATGTTCGGACGGAACAGCCGGCTGCCGGTGGTCACGACGAGGCGGTCGTAGGACAGCGTCTTGCGCGGGCCTTTCGCGGGCGTGATCTGCACCGTTCTGGCCTCGGTGTTGATCGTCTCGGCGCTACCCTGGATGTAATCGACGTCGATCGCCTCGAGGACGTCGAGCAGCGGGGCCGTCAGGGTTTCCGGCTTCGACTCGTAGAGTCGCGGACGGACCACCAGCGTCGGCTCCGGTGAGACGAGCGCGATCTGCAGATCCTGCGGCGAGGCGCCCCTGATGTCGCGCAGCCGGGCTGCGGAAAGGGCGGCGTACATGCCGGCGAAGCCGGCCCCGATGATGACGAGTCGCATGGATTTTCTCCTTGGTTGCTGTTCGAAAGACCGCGCGCGACCGCGCTGCTGCGTGGAGGGCAGCGTCCGGCGTCGGCGCGTGGGGTGGGTTGGATCGCTGGCCTTAGGGCGCGATGCAGCGTGCCTGCAGCGAATTCGGTCGCTGGCCGTAACCTAGGACGACGGGCTGAAGCTCATTTCGACCCCAGTCCTGATAGGGAAGACCGGGGCCATTGCGGATCATGATGGAAACGGGCGGCTGTGCCGGGTGCATGGTGTAGGCCGGAATTTCCACTTCTTCGCCGGTCGCCGACGTGAAGCGAACGGCCAGCGAGAGTCCGTACAAGGTCGCGGTCGCGAGGCTTCGTTGGCGTGATGAGATCAACCGTCGGCTGACGGAGTTTTTCCAGGTCATCTTTGGTCTCCCTCGATTGGTCTGGACATGGAGACGATGTAGCTGACCCGATTTGCCGTTGCCCCAGCGCGATTGCCGTCGCTGTCGAGAGATTGCTGCTAACGCATGCGCCTGCGCCAATCGCTCGGCGTCTCGCCCGTCAGCTTCTTGAATGCCGCGGCGAAGGCGGTCTGCGAGGAGTAGCCAAGCGCGGCGGCGACCGAGACGATCGATTCGTCGCTCTCCCGCAGCATCTTCATGGCCTGCTCGAGCCGGTGCTGGCGCAGCCAGGCATGCGGCGACAGCCCGGTGCTCTCCTTGAAGGACCGGCAGAAATGAAAGCGCGACAGACCGGCATCGGATGCCAGCGCATCGAGCGAGACGTCCGCTTCGCCATCGGAGCGCAATCGTTCGATCGCACGGAGCAGGACCTTCGGCGCCAGCCCGCCCATGGTCGGCTGGAACGTGCTCGGCGATCCCGCATGCGCAGCCAAAAGGCGCGTGGCCAGAAGATCCGTGAGCTGATGCCGGAACAGCGTATCAAGCACGCCATGGCCCGCCAGCGAATCCGCCGCGCTCAGGAGCAGTCGGGACGTGATTGTGTCGGGATGCGCTGTTCGCTCCATCAATTCGGCGGGCCCGGCGGTCCCGGCCTCGCCGGCGACGCGCTGCAGCGTTGCGTCCGGAAGGTAAAGCTGCACGACGTCGACGGGCTTCGGAATGTCCCATCGGGAGCTCGACCCTTCCGGAACGATGTTCACGACCCCCGGACGAAACGTGCCGATTGCGATCGATTTTCCCGACCGCCGCTCCATGCGTTGCATCACGCCTTTATGCGCCATGATCACGTGGTGGCGCATGGGCTCGACGACGTCGTGCAGCGCATCATGCTTCCAGTGCGCGATACCGGCACCGGAGGAGTCGAGCGCCATGCGCAACGGCTCGGTCCTGAGCACGCGCGCCATCTCCGCGTCGGCGGCGCGCCGCTCGCACGTCGAGCGGTCGTCAGGCTGTGCGTCGGGTGCGGGCGGCAAGCCCTTGTGCGAGGGATTGCGCATGAGTGCGGTGTTCCCGGTCATGGTGTGGCGCCTCCTGATCAGCTCGGGGTTTCGATCAGTCGTCCCGTGTTTGTACGGAACGGCGCGTGTTCTAGGCGCCGCGATTGCCGGGCGTATTTCCTGAACCCGCCATGCTTTGTCTGATCCTGCTCCAAGCCGGCCGGCGCTTTCGCGAACGCACGGCGGGCGGGAGTGGAGGGAAATGCTTTATGCCAAAGCGTGCGGCAGTGCGCGGCTAAGCCGCCACTGCCTGTGCCAGCAACAGCTGCTTCAGTTTCGCCGCCGGCACGGCAGGGCTGAACAGCCAGCCCTGCATCTGGCTGCATCCGAGCTGGAGCAGCACTTCGCGCTGGGCTTCGGTCTCGACGCCTTCCGCGGTCGTCGCCATGTGACGGGCGGCGGCCATGTGCACCACCGCCTGCACGATCGGCGACGAATCCTCGGACTGGCCGATGTCGCTGATGAAGCTGCGGTCGATCTTGATCTTGTCGAACGGGAAACGATGCAGGTAGCTCAGCGACGAATAGCCGGTGCCGAAATCGTCCAGCGCGATGCGCACGCCGAGCTCGCGCAGCTGCTGCAGGATCGTCAGCGCCTCCTGGTCGTCGCGGATCAGGACGGTCTCGGTGATCTCGAGCTCGAGCCGTCCGGGCGCGAGACCCGACTCGGCGAGCGCGGCGGCGACCTTCAGCGCCAGCGTCCGCGAGCGGAACTGCACCGGTGAGACGTTGACCGCGATCTGGATCTGGCCGGGCCAGGAGGCTGCCTCGAGGCAGGCCTGCCTCAGCACCCATTCGCCGATCTCGCCGATCAATCCGGTCTCTTCCGCGACCGGGATGAAGTCGGCGGGCGAGACCATGCCGCGCTCCGGATGGTGCCAGCGCAGCAGCGCTTCGCAGCCGGTGACGACATTGGCCGCGAGATCGACCAGCGGCTGGTAGTGCACCTCGAACTCGCCGCGGGGCAGCGCCTGCCGCAGATCGAACTCAAGCTGGCGGCGCAGCCGCGCCTTGGCGTCGTATTCGGGCGCGAAGACGCGGAAGGTGCGGCGGCCCTCGGATTTCGCCGCATACATCGCGAGATCCGCGCGCTTGAGCAGATCGTCGAGATTGTCGCCGTGGTCGGGCGCGATCGCGATGCCGATGCTGGCACCGGTCGGGATTTCCTGGCCATTGTAGTTTACGGGCGCGCGCAGCGCCTTCAGGATCTGCTCGGCCAGCGCCGTCAGCTCGGCCTCATCGCGGGTGCCGGCCTTGACGATGGCGAATTCGTCGCCGCCCAACCGTGCCACCATGTCGTTGCCGCTGATGCAGGCTCGCAGGCGGTTCGCGACCTGGCGCAGCAGCTCGTCGCCGACCTCGTGTCCCAGCGAATCGTTGACGCCCTTGAACTCGTCGACGTCGATATAGAGGATCGCGAACGGCTTGCCCTGGGCAAGCTCCGCGACGCGCCGCTCCAGATGGCCGCGCATCAGCACGCGGTTGGGCAGGTCGGTCAGCGCGTCGTAATGCGCCATATGCGCGATGCGCTCGTCGGCGCGAATGCGCTCGGTGACGTCGTCATGGGTCGCGAGCCAGCCGCCGGCGGCGCCGGGCTGGTTCTTGATCTCGATCAGGCGGCCATCGGAGGTCTCGACGATCGTACTCTGCGTCTGCCCGGCATTGCCCAAAATGCCGTCGCAATAGGAATCGACGTCGCCGTGGAACGAGCCCGTGTCGTGGCGATGCTGGATCACGTCGCGGAAATACGCGCCGGGCTTCACCACGTCGGCCGATAGTCCGTACATCTCGATGTAGCGCCGGTTGCAGACGATCAGTCGCTCATCCTGGTCGAACATCAGGAGGCCCTGCGTCATCGTGTTCATCGCGGTGTCGAGCTGCTGCTTCTCCACGGCGAGCCTGCGCGTCATCAGTCGGAAGATCAAATAGAGCGTCAGCACGAGCAGGCCGATCGACAGCACGGCGACGGTCACGAAGAATTTCGTTTGGGTGTGCCATGTCGCCAGCGTCGCATCCAGCGACTTGGTCGCGACCACCACCAGCGGCTCGCCGGTCAGGAGGCGAGCGGCGACGATGCGGTCCTTGCCGTCGATCGGGCTTGCGAGCTGGGTCGTGACGAAGGTGCGCTCGAACACCGCCATCTGCTCGCGCGTGCCGTTGCGGAAGTTCTGCCCGATCATCGCGTCGACGTGCGGAATGCGCGCGAGCAACTGGCCGTTCTGGTGGTGCATCGCGATCGAGGATTCCTCGCCGAGCCCGCTCGAGGCGAAGAAGGATTCGAGCTGGTCCGGCGTGATCGCGCGCGAGACCAGCCCAAGGAATTCGCCGTGGGGGCCGGAGACGCGGCGCGCGAACACGATCGCCGGTCCGCTGCCCAACCGTCCGGGCACCACCTCGACCTCTTCCTGCGAAGCCGGATCGTTCTTGAGGCGATTGAAATAGCCGCGGTCGGCGACCGAGACATCGGCGACCGGCCAGCGCCGCGACGAGTTGATCAGCACGCCCTTGGCGTCGAACACATTGGCGCCGGCAACGTCCGACCAGCCGCTGGCTTTGGCGCGCAGCACCTCGTGCACGGCGAGCGTGCCCATCTCGCTGCGGAAGACGTCGGCGGATTCGATGCCGTGGCTTTCGAGCTCGGCGATGATGCTCTTCTGCAGCACCGCGAAGTCTTCGAACTCGCGGTCGAAATGGCGGGCAAGCAACCGGACCGCGCTCTCCAGGCTGTCGCGGCCGCCTTCGATGGCATTCTGCCGGAAGCGGTCGACGGTGAGCGCGGTGCCGATCGCCATTGCGGCCATTAGCACGAAACCGCCTGCGATCAGCCATGTCAGTGGCGCGCCGCGCCAACGGCGCAGCGACGCGCGCATGCGCGCGCTCCACCGGATCGATGTGCCCATGCAGCCCTCCCGTGGGATGCAAGATGCAGCAAAACTGACAAGAGCCAGTTACCAGCGAGGGTTAGGAAAGCATGAATCGGAACGGAATCAGAGGGTTGGTTCCCTCAGCGTCGGATCTCCCATCTCAGCGCTTCTGCATTTGCCTTCGCGAACATCGCCGGCACGTCGAAGGTCCCGGTCTTGAGATCATAGCGGCAGCGCCAGTCGGCCAATCCCTTCACGGCGACGTTCTTCGGGTGCTTGTCCATTTCGCCTGACAGCGAGATCACGAGGTAACGGTTGTCGGGCCAGTGCACGCCGAGCCCGCGATAGGCCTCTTCGGTGCCTTTTACGAGATTGGCCGAGATGTGGTAGTCGAGCTTCATCTTCCTTGTGTCCGGCCGGCTGTGGAAATAGGCCCAGGCCAAATCGCTGAGCGAGGTCTTCGTCGCGCTGACGAAGGCGCCCTTCTCGACATGATAGAGATAGAGATCCTGCTCGCCGGAACCGGTCTTCTGCATCCGGAGCAGCCATTGCGAGTCGGGCGTGAAGCGGAATCTGGCCCCGTAGCCCTGCTCGGGCTTCAGCTCCGTCATCTGTTCACCACGCCTCGCCCAAACCTGCCATTTGACTTCGAAATCTCCGCCGTCCTTCATGTACTGCTCAATCCTGGTGGCGCCGTCGGGCGAGGTGAAGGCGAGATCGGCATTGTCGGTGAGGATGTACTCCGGCGGCGGGCTGGAAGCGGCGAGCCCCGGAGTTGCGGCCAGTGTGAGGGCAAGCACGAGCCCAACAGGCCATTGTGCGGGACGGAAAAATGCGTTCACGGACAATTCCCAAGAAAATGCCGCGATGCGGCCTTGAGCATTTGACACCGGCGGGGGTGCGTCGGTTCATCCCCGTGCCGGCTCATCATCCTATCGACCGTCTTGCTGCCGTGGCCAAAACGGCGCAACTTGCCGGCTAGATTGATTTGCAAGGTTCTTCCTGATCAAGGTTCGTTTCCGATGGTGACCGCATCCAAGGCCTTCATTGCATTCTGTCTGCTCGCGGTGGGCGGTGCCGTGCTGGTGGTCGGCCCCAACGAGCTGCGTCGCCTGCTGCCGAACGGGGCGAAGACCGACAGCGTGGTCGCCGCCAAGCCGGAGGCCAAGGTCGAACCCAAGGTTGAGGCCAAGGTTGAGGCCAAGGTCGAACCCAAACCGGAACTCAAGCCGGAAGAGCCCAAGCTCGCCGCAAACGCGCCGCCGGCGCCGGCCGCGTCCCCCGCCCCTGAGCCGAAGGCCGGTGCGCTGGCCGAGACGCAAAAGCAGGTCACGGCTGCACTTGCCGATCTCGCACCGGTCAAGCCGCCGCCGGCGGTTGCCGATACCGGCCCCCGTTTCGATGTCGCCCGCGTCGACGATCACGGCGAGGCGGCGGTGATCGCGGGCCGGGCGACGCCGGGCGCCAAGGTCGAGCTGTTGCGCGACGGCAAGCCGCTCGACACGGTGGTGGCGGATGCCTCGGGCCAGTTCGTGATGATGCCGCCGCAGCTTCCCGCCGGTTCCTATGAGCTGACCCTGCGGGCGAAATCGCCTGACGGCACCGTTACGCAATCCGGCCGCAGCATGCCGGTGACGATCGCCGAAGCCGCGCCGCCCCCCGCGCGCCCTGCACCGGTCGCGAGGCAAGAGGCGAAACAGGAGGCCAAACAAGAGGCGAAGGCCGACAAGCCTGACGACAAGTCGGACGTCGTGGCATCGGTATCGGACAGGCCCGCGGCCCGGCCCCGAGTGATGGGCGCAGCGAAACCCAGGGTGATGGCGCGGGCTCCCGCGGCCACGACCGTTGCATCGGCCTCACCGGCGGAAATCGTCGGCGGTGCACCGGCGGAAGCAGGCGGCAGCCGGGTGATCTCCCGCGGCGACAGCCTGTGGGCGCTCAGCCGGCTCGCTTATGGCGACGGCGCCCGCTTTGCCGTGATCTACAACGCCAACCGCGCCAAGATTCACAATCCCAATCTGATCTATCCCGGCCAGACCTTCGTGGTGCCGCAGAAGACGGAGTGACACCGCATCGGCTCTGCCGGTGCGCGTTGCGACGCTTTGCCCTGTGCGCTTCCGGAACATTTGGTTCCCTCGCGCGTCGTTGTGATGCGACGCGATGCGCGCTTGGCGCCGGAGGAGGGCCAAGGTGGACAGGTCAGTGGTCAAGTCGAGATCACGCTTGGGGCTGGCGCTATCAGGCGCAACCCTCGTGATTCTGGCGGCGCTGTTGCCAGGTCGGGCCGAGGCGCAGTTCGGCTTCCGCGGCGGCCCGCTCGGTGTCGCGCGCTTTGCCGTCGGCCACATGATCGGCATGTCGCGCCTGCGCCATGCCCGGATGGCGGTGCGGGGCGGCCGATATCGCTCCGCAGCGTTGAGGTCGCAAGATCCTCGCGGTGTTGAACGAGGGCAGCCTGCCAATCCCTACGTCATGCGTGCCGCGATGACGGCGCAGGCCGCGCTGTCGGGCTGGCATGGCGGCCGCCGTCCGCAGGGCTGGTGGCGCCACCCCGACGGCAGCTACGGCTGGGTAGGCCCGGTGTTCTGGCCGTTCGCGCATGACGATCTCACCACCGCAATCATCCTCGGCGATGCGACCAGCCTCTCGCTCTATGGCTATGGCGACATCTATGCCGCGATCTTCGCGCCCTATGCGGCCACCGAGCTTGCCGCCTACACCGCGCCGCACGGCCGGCGCGGACGGCGAGTCCCGACCGCGGAGACGGTCTGCGATGCTAGCGACACTGGCGGCCTGCCGGTCGATCGCATCGCCGCTGCCCTGCAGCCGAATGAATTGCAGCGCGTCGCGCTCGACGAGCTCGCGACCGCATGGCTATCTGCGCGCGACACCATCCGCGCCGCCTGTCCAACGCAGGTCCCGGCGACGGCCATGGAGCGCCTCGGCCTGATGCGCGAGCGCATCGAGGCCATGATCAAGGCAACGGACGCCGTCGCGCCGCCGCTCGCAAAATTCGTTGATCTTCTCGACGACGACCAGAAGGCCAAGCTCGATGGCTTGGCCAACGATCGCCGCGCCGCGCTCGCAGCGATCCAGCAAAAGAATCCCCAGGCGACATCGGCCTGCCAGGCGAATAGCGATCCCCGCTACGACGAGAAGCTGCAGCGCCAATACGAGCAGCTCATTCAGCAGCAATGGCCCGCGGCCGAGATCGCCTCAACGCTCAAGCTCGACGACACCGGCCGCGCCCGCCTCGACGTGCTCCAGGACACCACGCTGCGCACCATGGAAACGCTGAGCGCCTGTCCATCACAGGCAGCACCGACACCGCAGGCCCGTCTTTCCGCTGTAAAGGTGCGGCTCGAGACGATGCTGCAAGCCGTGAACGGCGTCAGCGACGCGCTCGACGATTTCGAGGCCGATCTGAGCGACGAGCAGAAGGCGGGGTTCGAGGCGATGGGGTCGAAGCGCGGGGTGTAATCACCCGCAGGCCCAGTCGAACTTCATGTCCTTGCAGGCGGAAAATGTCGCGGCTCGGCACGCGGCCGACGATCGTCTCTATCCGGACTTTCGCTTCGATGCGGAGGCGATCGTTAGTCGCGAGGACGAGAGATGTGGTTCGTGGGGATGCTGCCATCCTGCCGGTGTTTTGCCCGACGAGTCAAACCGCTTCCGGCCATTTTCGGCACCCGCGTAACCCATTGATCTTGCAGCCCCCGGCTACTGTGCATGGGGTTGTTTTCGTACTTTTTTGTTTGGGCTACCCTCTTCGCCTTGCCGCCGCGGCGGCATCCACTACGTTCTCCACCTCCTCGCGCCACGACAGAATCTCCATCGCGAGCACGGGGTGGTTAAAACCCTTGAGCACGAGATCGTCGAGCGCGCGGGCTTCGACCCAGGGCTCGACCATGCCGTAGACGCGGCGGCTGACGACGACCTGGCCGGCCTTGGCTTCGTCGCAGAGGCGGGAGGAGAGATTGGTGACGCTGCCGATCGCGGCATATTCGAGCCGCTGCTCGAAGCCGATCTGGCCGAGCGTGGCGTAGCCCATGGCGACACCGACGCCGAAGCCGAGCGAATGGCCGCGGTTCTTCCACTTCTCGGTCAATTGGCCAATGACATCGCGCATCTCGACCGCCATCTTCACCGCGCGCTTGGTGTGGTCGGCGAATTGAATCGGCGCGTTGAACAGGATCATCACGCCGTCGCCGGCAAAGCGGTCGAGCGTGCCTTCATAGCGGTGGATCAGCTCGCCAAGCGCGGCGTGATATTCGCGCAGCACATTCATCGCCTCCTCCGGCTCGGTCGCCTCCGTGAACGAGGTGAAGCCGCGCAAATCGCAGAACACGACGGTGACCTCGCGGCGGTGGCTGTCGAGCAGCGCGTCGTGGCCGTCGGACGAGGCGATCAGCTGCGCGACCTGCGGCGCGAGGAAACGTTCGAGCCGCTTGATGCGGCCGATCTCGCCCAACTGTTTCTCGACCCGCTCTTCCAGCGAGCGGTTCCAGTTGCGCAGCTGCTCGGTCTGCTCCTGAAGCTTCGCGGCCTGCTGCTGCACGGTTTCGTGCGCAGCCGCGAGCTCGCGGCCCTTGTGGTCGACCTCGGTGAACAGCCGCGCATTGCGCATCGCCAGCACGGCCTGGTTGGCGAAGGTGCGCATCAGGCCGATGATGCTTGGGGCGAACTCGCCGCTGGCGCGGCGCAGCACCACCAGCGAGCCGAGCGTGCCCTGCTGGTCCACCAGCGGCACCACCAGCACCGAATGGAAGCCGGCATCGATCGCGACGTCGCGCAGCGGCTGCTCGGAGGCCTGGTCGAGATCGGCAATCACGATCGGCTCGCCGCTCCCGGCCGCATCGCTCAGGATATTCTCGCCTTCGTCGATGGTGACATGGGCGCCGTCGGCGGATTTGTCGATGCCGTTGGCCTCGACCAGATTGAACCGGCGCGCCTGCGCGTCATAGCCGTAGATCAGCACGGCGTCGGCATGGGTGATCTCGATCGCGCGCGCGGCGATCGTCGGCAGCACGGCGTTGAGATCGAGCGAGGCGGCGACCGCGCGGCCGACCTCCTCCAGCACCTTGAGCTCGTTGATCGACTGCGCGAGATCGCGGGTGCGCTCCTCGACCTTGGTCTCCAGGTCCGAATAGGTCTCCTGGATCTGGCCGGCCATGCGATTGAACTGGCCGGCGAGATCTTCCAGCTCGTCCGAGGTGTGCACCTCGATGCGATGGCTGAAATCGCCCTCGCCAAGCTTGTGCGCGCCGTCACGCAGCGCGGTGATCGGAATGATCATGCGGCGCGCCAGAAGCGTGCCGGCAAGGATCGCGACCAGCAGGCCCATGCCGATCAGCAGCGCGATGCGCACCAGCTGATCGCGGATCGGCATCAGGGCCTGTGTGGCCGGCTGCTCGAACATCACGCTCCAGCCGAGCTTCGGCACGGTGCTCGCCGCGCTCATCACCGCATGGCCGTTGAAGTCGGTGCCCGAACTGTCGGGTTCGTGGCCCGGTGCGACCGCGGCCGCAACCTGCGGCAGCTTCGAGAGGTCCTTGCCGATCTCGGGCCCTTTCGAGGACGTCGCCAGCACGCGGCCGCGCGGATCGACCACATAGGCGAAGGCCGCCTTGCCGACCTGGGTGTCGGAGAGGTACTCGGAGAGAAAGCTGAGATCGAGCTCGGCCACGGTGACGCCGGCGTTGAAGCCGGAATGCGCCACCGAGATCGACATGAACGGCGTTCGGTCGGAGAACCAGGCCGGCGCGTAGCTGACGCCGCGGGTGACGGTGTCGGTGAAGCGCATGTCGCGGGAGAGGTCGGCATTGCTGCCGGTCGTGGTCGACTGACGCGAGACGCGGAGCACCTCGCGGCCGTCGCCGTTGAGCTGGAACAGCTGGTTGACGACCGAGACCTGGTGCAGCAGCTGGGCGTAGTCGGCGCGGCGCTTCTCGAGCGTGTCCTGGCTCGCCCGCGTCACCCAGCTGATCTGGCGCTCGAGCTCCGAGATCGACTGCTCGATCCGCCGCGCGGCAGCCTGCGCCTTGTCCTCGAGACCGTCGGTCAGCTGGGTCTTGGTGGCGCGGTAGGAGATCCAGGTCTCCATCGCGCCGTTGACGGCGAGCACGAACACGACGAGGCCGACGAGAGAGACGACGTATTTGGCGAACAGACCCTCGCGCAGAAACCGTGTCTTGTCGTTCGCTCCTGCCATCCCGATCCTCTCGCGCCGCCATCGGCGCCGGCGCTACGGGCCGTACGGACCCTGCGAGCCTTCTAGCACAATTTGGTCCAAGGGACTGTGAAGGGACTGGTCGGGGCCGCGTGACCGGCCGGGGTTACCCGCTGTGGACGTTGGGGCAGGCGGAAGGATGGTGAATTGTCGGAGTCTCATCCGTTTGGGGGAAGCCGCGGCCGGGCCAGCCGAGGTAAGGGGATGGCTTGGCAAGGGAGGGCTTGGAGTCCAGCGCTTTGGTCCTGCAATCATCGATTAAAGAGCTGCCGCAGCACGTCATTCATCGGCTGGCTGTCCTGCTGCGCCGCCGGCGGGTCCTCCAGGCCGGGGGACGCCGGCGAGGCTTGCGGCATCAATGTGGATGGCGCTGCAGGCAGGCTGCGGCTGCGGCCGGTGGCAGTGCCGGTGCCGGGGGCGCTCCCAGTGGCCGTCCCAGTGCCGTTTCCCGCGCCACTGGAAAGTCCCTGCTGGATCAAATTGCCGAGCGCCTCGCCCAGGGGGCCGCCGAGCAAATTGTTCTGTCCCGGCTGCTGGGTTTGCGGATTGGCATTGCCGGCCGCATTGCCGCCACCTGGCGCGGTGGTCCCTCCGAGACCAAGGCTGCCCAAGATGTTGCCGAGCCCGGCCCCGTCAGCGCCGAACAGTCCCTTGCCCATTTCGCGCAGCTTGGCATAGGCGGCGTCCGGATTGTCCAGCATGCCGGCCATGTCGGGATAGATCCGCGGCTGCGACCAGGTGCCCTGGATCATCACAGGAATGCCGAAGCCGACCGGCTCGGCGGCGCGGCCCTGGCCCTCGGTCGTCATCACCAGCTTCGGCTCGACACGAAAGCCCATCATCTTGGTGTCGAGGGCGATCGTGCCGGCGCCGGTCACGCGGACCAGCGGTCCGGTCAAATTGAGATCAGTGGTCACCGCCTGGCCCTTGTCGATCCGGAACGACGCCGAGAGCTGCGACAAATCCGTGCTCTGCTCCCGACTGTTGTCCTGGTTTGCCTGCCAGCCGGACAGCGTGCCCGAGGTCAGCGAGCGGATCATCTGTGCGACGTTGATGCCGCGAATGGCGCCGTCCTGGAAATTGACGAAGGCGGTGCCCTGCATGTTCGCCATCAGCGCGCGCTGGCTGGTGCCGGCGCTGCGCAGCGCGAGCTTGGCCTGCAGCTTGCCGTCGATCCGGTCGAATTCGGCAAGGCCCTGCAGCAGCGGCAGCGCCCGCACGCCGGCGAGGTCGGAATGCATGGCAAAGCTCGGCGCGCCGCTGGTCGCATCCAGGATCAATTCGCCCGTGACCTGGCCGCCATAGGCGCCGAGATTGGCGCTGCCGGCCTTCAGCACGCCGCCGGCGAGCTTTGCATCGACCGCCAGCGGCGCGAGGCGTGCATCGCCGATCACCGCCTCGTGCGCGGAGATCCTGATTTGCGCATCGACATAGTTGAGCCCGGACACGTCGATCGGCGCATCGCTCCAGGGCTGCCCGGACGCGCCTTCCGGCGATTTCGCCAGCGGGATCGCGAGCCGCTGGAAGTCGAGATCGACCTTGACCAGAGGCTTGCTCGCGATATCGACCGAGGCCCAGCCGTTGAACGCACCATCGCCGAGCGTGCCGCTCACGCCGTTGATCATCACCACATCGCCGCTCAGCCGCATCTCGGCATGACCTGCGAGCCGGGACTTCAGCACGTCCGGCATGTCGATGGCGAAATCCACCGGAATGGTCGGCCGGTCGGCCGGCGGCGCCGGCGTGGTGGCCTTGATGTCGAACTTGGTCGGATGCTCGCCGACCCGTGCGGTGCCGGTGATGTTGATCTTGCGGTCGCGGCCGACGATCGCATCGGCATTGATGGCGCTGATGCGGTTCTCGACGCGATCCCGCACGCGTGCGAATGCGACCTCGCCATCGGTGACCTTGATGCGATCGATGGCGGCGCCATCGGTATCGAGCGCGATCGGCTTCGACGTGCCGCCGGCATTCGGCAGGCGCTCGCGCAGCAGTGGCTGGTAGAACACGGGATGGGTGACGACGAGTTCGCTGATCTTCGGGCGGCCCGACCAGACGCTCGAGAGCGACATGTCGGCCTGCACGCTGTCGATGGTCAGGCGCGTGATGCCGCTGCGGTCCTTGGGGTCGGCAAGCGTGAGGTCGTTCAGCGTCACGTTCAGCGTCGGCCACAGGCTGATTCGGGTCGTGCCGTCGATCGACAGGCGATAACCGGTCGCGCTCTCGACCCGCGAGGCAATCGTCGATGTCAGGAAGCCCGAGGGGATCCCGACCACCAGCAGGAGTGCGATCACGATGACGACGGCGGCCACCGCCGCGCCGGCGAATTTCACGGCTCTCATGTCGACTTTCCAGCGGCGAACGATCGGCGTCGAATCCGGCACATGACCGTCATTTGCACCGTCCTTTGCGCCTGAGTTTATCCCGGGACGGGAAGCGGCTCCAAGTACGTAAAAATAGTCTGGGGGTGCTGCAAAGTTATGTGACTTATGGCACACTTCCCCGGCGCGGTTTTACGCGATCCTGATGTCGATGGTTCCAAGCGATTTGCCAACCAAATTCACAAGGACATTGAAATGAGCAAGCAGGCCGAATTTGCGGTCATCCTCAAGATGAATGCGATGTTCGCCGATCTCGGCGCAGACGAGCTCCAGCGGCTGGCGAATCTCTGCCACACCCAGCATCTGGGGAACGGCGAGGTGCTATTCCAGAAGGGCGACGCGGGCGATGCGCTGTTCGGCGTGCGCCGAGGCCAGGTCCGCATCGAAACCGGCGCCTCCGACGGCAGCCGGCTGACGCTGAACTTCATGGGGCCCGGCGACCTGTTCGGGGAAGTTGCGGTGCTGGACGGCCAGAGCCGCACTGCGGACGCGACCGCGGGCGAAGCCAGCGAGCTGTTCGTGCTGCGGCGCGAAGACTTTCTGGCGTTCCTCGAACGCGAGCCGAAGGTCGGGATCAAGATCATCGCGCTGCTGTGCCAGCGCATCCGCTGGCAGAGCGAACGCATGGAAGAGTCCATGCTCCAGCCACTGCCGGTTCGCCTCGCGCGGCGCCTCTGCGCGCTCGCCGCCGATTTCGGCTCGGAGGTGCACATCTCGCAGGAGCAACTTGGCGTCTTCGTCGGCGCCGCCCGCGAGAGCGTCAACCGCCAGCTTCAGGCCTGGCGCAAGGAAGCGATCCTCGATCTCCAGCGCGGCCGCATCCTGCTGCGGAACATGACCAAGCTGACGGCGATCGCGCGCAACGAGTAGGAGTTAGGTGATCGGGAGTCTGCGCCGGCGGACGCGATCCCGGTCGATGGTAGTGATGCTGCCCTGTATCTCATCCTCGGTCAGGGCGGATAAAACCTCTGCCAGTCGGGTTCGGACGCCCGCCTCTGTCCAGTCGCCGCCTCGGAACAGAATGAGGCCGGGGCTATCGTTGCCCGCGGTTGCAATGAGGCGAGGGTAGTCGAGGTCTGCCGTGACGACCGTGCGCACCTCCCTCCTGGCGCGATCGATGATCTCGACATCGCTCGCGGCATGAAGGCCTATCTCAGAGGCGTGGACGGCATCATGCCCCCTCTCTGTCAGCCAGTGTGACAACACCGGCGAGAGCGGCATATCGACGAGAAATTTCACTTCGCTGGGGCGGCGGGATGCAGCTCGACGGCTTCGTCCTCTGCGAGGAAAGCCGCGTAGCGCAACGCCTCATCGATATCTTCGCGTTCGAGATACGGGTAGTCGTTCAAAACGGATTCGCGAGTTTCACCGGCTGCCAGCAGGCCGAGGAGCCGTGCGACCGGAAACCGCAACCCGCGAATGCAGGGCTTGCCGGTGCAAATGGCCGGGTCGATCGTGATACGCGATAAAGTCATGCGAGTAACATAGCGCCTGCGGATGACCTTCGCCAGTGTGCCCTGAGGCGGCGGGCTCGGAATCTACTCCGCCGCAGGGTGCACCATGTTCTTCGGCCCCGGCATCGCTCCCACCGGCGCCGCTTCATGACGACCGGCGTCCTCCGCATCTTCGCTGTGCACGACCAGCCGCTTGCCGAAGCGCCAGATCAGGGCGCCGAGATCGTCCATCACCATGAACATCGCGGGCACGAACACCAGCGACAGGATGGTCGAGAAGATCAAGCCGCCGATCACCGCGAGCGCCATCGGCGAGCGGAACTCGCCGCCCGCGCCGACCGCGAGCGCGCTTGGCATCATGCCCGCGGCCATCGCGATCGTGGTCATCACGATCGGGCGTGCGCGTTTCATGCCCGCGTCGATCATGGCTTCCTCGCGCGGTGTGCCGGCGTGAATGGACTCGATGGCGAATTCCACCAGCATGATCGCGTTCTTGGTGACGATGCCCATCAGCATCAGGATGCCGATCCACACCGGTGTCGTGAGCTGCTTGCCGGTGATCAGCAGGGCCGCGATCGCGCCGCCGATCGAGAGCGGCAGCGAGAACAGAATGGTGATCGGCTGCAGGAAGGTGCCGAACAGCAGCACCAGCACGGCGTAGACCATCATCAGGCCCGCCGTGATCGCGGTGGCAAAGCCTTCGGACAGTTCGTTCAGGCTTTCGGCGTCGCCGGAGGGGGAGACCTTCACGCCCTTCGGCCGGCTCTTCATGACCGGAAGGTCGTAGATCTTCTTGGTGGCGTCGCCGAGCGCTGCGGAGCCGACGAGATCGGCCGCGACGGTCGCCTGTCGCTCGCGATCGTAGCGGTTGATGCTGGTCGGACCCTGGTCGAGTTTGACGTCGGCGATGACGGAGAGCGGCACGCCGCCCTTCTCGCCGTGCTCGCCGAGCGGCACGCGCAACTGTTCGAGCGTCTTCAGATTGCCGCGCGCGGCATCCTCGAGCTGCACGCGGATCGGCACCAGACGGTCACCGACGTCGAACTTGGCGAGCGCGGGGCCGACGTCGCCGATGGTGGCGACACGGATGGTCTGCGACAGGCTTTCGGTCGAGACGCCGAGTCGTGCGGCGAGATCGGCGCGCGGTTCGACGCGCAGCTCGGGCCGCTCCAGCGTGGTTTCCGAGATCACGTTGGAGATGGTGGGAATCCGCTTCATCTGCGTCGCGAGCTCGCTGGCGACGTTGTTGACGATGTTGGCGTCTGCGCCGGTCACGACCAGCGAGATGGCGCGCAGGCCGTTCTCGTCGAGGAACCAGAAGCGGATGTCTGGAATGTTCTCCAGCTCCTGGCTGATCGAGAATTCGAGCTCGCGCTGGGTGATGTCGCGACTGTCCTTGGGCGTGTAGTTGATGATCAAAGCGGCGCGCCGGACTTCCTGGGTCCCCGGTGGAACGCGGCCGCCGTCGACGAAGATGCTCTTCACCTCGGGCCGCTTGCGCAGGCGCGCGACGATGTCTTCGGTGACTTTTTCAGTGTAGGCGAGCTGGGTGCCTGGCGGCAGCTCGAGGGCAACCAGCGAGCGCGAGCTGTCCTGCGCCGGCAGGAAGCCCTGCGGCAGCAGCGTGATGCTCCAGATCGAGGCGGCGAAGACGCCGAAGCCGACCAGCACCGTAATGAAATAGTGCTTCACCGACCAGGCCACGAGCCTGTGATAGGACCGCAGCACGCGGCCGGGCGGCGGCTCCTGGTGATTGCTATGTTTGAGGAAGTAGGCGGCGAGCACCGGCGTGACGAAGCGCGCCGCGAGCAGCGAGAAGAACACCTGCACCGAGACGGTGATGCCGAACTGCTTGAAGAACTGTCCGGCGATACCCGACATGAAGCTCGCGGGTGCGAAGATCGCGATGATCGTCAGCGAGATCGCGATCACCGCGAGGCCGATCTCGTCGGCGGCTTCGAGGGCGGCACGATAGGGCGATTTGCCCATGTTCATGTGCCTGACGATATTCTCGATCTCGACGATGGCGTCGTCGACCAGAATACCCGTCGACAGCGTGATGGCGAGGAAGCTGACGAGGTTGAGCGAGAAGCCGAGCAGGTCCATCGCCCAGAACGCCGGGAAGATCGACAACGGCAGCGAGATCGCGGCGATGATGGTGGCGCGCAAGTCACGCAGGAACAGCAGCACGATGACGACGGCAAGGATGGCGCCTTCGAACAGGGTCGAGATCGCCGCGTGGTAATTGCCGTTGGTATATTCGACCGAGGTGTCGATCACCTTCAGATCGACGTCGGGGTAGGTCGCCTTGAGCGTGTCGATGCGCTTCTGCACGGCCTCGGCGACTTTCACGTCGCTGGCACCCTTGGAGCGCTTGATGCCAAGCGCGACGATCGGCTCGCCGTTGAAGCGGGCGAAGGTGCGGCGGTCTGCGATGGTGTCGGTCACTGTGCCGAGATCGTCGAGCCGGACCTCGCCGCCGCCGAACAGCGGAATCATGGTGCCGGCGAGGTCGCTCAGCGTCTTGGCGCCGGCGAGGGTGCGGATCGCCTGGTCGTTCTTGCCGATCTCGGCGCGGCCGCCGGCGACGTCGACATTGGTGCCGCGCAGGCTCTGGCTGACGTTGACGGCCGTCAGCCCCATCGACTGCAGGCGGTCGGGATCGAGCGAGACCAGGATCTCGCGCTCGACACCGCCGATGCGCTCGACCTGGGCGACGCCACGTACGCCCTGCAGCGCGCGCTTGACCACGTCGTCAACGAAATAGGAGAGCTGCTCCGGCGTCTTGCCGGGCGAGATCGCGGCGTAGGTGACGATCGGCAGGCCGATGACGTCGACGCGCTGGATCAGCGGCTCGGTGACGTTCTGCGGCAGGTTGGAGCGCACGCGCGTCACCGCGTCCTTGACGTCGTTGAGCGCGCGGTCGGTGTTGGTTTCCAGCGCGAACTGGATCGTCGTCACCGACAAGCCGTCGGTGATCTGCGAGGTGATGTGCCTGACACCTTCGACACCGGAGACGGCGTCTTCAACCGTCTTGGTGACCTGGGATTCGAGCTCGGCGGGCGCCGCACCGAACTGCGATACCGCGACCGAGATCACGGGAATGTCGGCCGAGGGTAGCCGCGTCACCGCGAGCTTGGTGAAGGATACCCAGCCGAGGATCAGGAGGATAATGGAAAAAACCACCGACGGCAGCGGATTGCGGATCGACCATGCCGAGATATTGAGAGCCATCAGCGTACCCGCGTGCGATCGAGTTCATCAGCGAACATGGTCTTGATCTGGTCGCCGTCATGCAGCGAAGAGCCGGCGTCGGCCACGACGATTTCGCCGACGTTGAGGCCTTCCAGAATTTCCGTCGCGCTGTCCGACGACAGCCCGACCCGTACCTTGCGCGTCTCGACAATGTTGCCCTTGACGACCTGCACGGTGAGATGGTCGATCGCGGTCTTGGGAACCGCGACGCCGCAGCTTCGCTTGGCATCGATGGAGGCGCGGGCGAACACGCCGACTTTCAGCGAGGGATTGTTGGTGACGCTGATGCGCACGCGGCCGAGCTGGGTGGCGCGATCGATTTCGGGCGCGACCAGCCTGACCCGCCCGATCAGATCGGGCGCGTCGTCGCGGCTGATGCGCACGGTCGCGCCGGAGCTGAGCTTGGCCATGTGCACCGCCGGGACCTGCGCGTCCAGCTCGATCTCGTTGTTGACGGCAATACGGAACATCGGGCCGGCCTGCGGCGAGGCCGGCGCGCCGACGATGGTGCGGACCTCGGTGACGAGACCCGGCGCAGAGGCTTTCAGCGACACCGGACCTTGTGGACCGGGCCGCTGCGGCTGGCCGGGGATCTGGGGCGGTGCGGTCAGCCGCGCCAGCTCCTGATTGTCGGTGACGAGGGTGCCCTCGGTGACGAAGAGGTCGGTAACCCTGGATCCCTCCTGGTCGGCGACGACCACGGCTTCGCGGCGCGGCACGAAGAAGCCGGTTACCCGGACCAGGTCGGAGAAGCAGGCATTGGTCGACTTGGTCACGATGACCAGCGCTTCGCCCGGCGTTTCCTTGGGCTCGGCGCGGTGCCGGTGCTCGAACAGATAATAGCCGACGCCGAGCGCGACGACGAATACCACCGTTCCGGCTGGCTTGAGATATTGAGAGAGGTTCATCGCCGGATCGTCCTGGCCAGGCTCACGGCCATCCGCGCGCGGCCCATGGAGAGCGTTTCCCTGAAATAAAGCAGCGTCCCGCAAGGTTGCGGGACGCGCGCTGGAAGCGAGACTTTACACCACATCACGACTTGTCACTTCAAAGGATTACGTCGTGCTCACTTCGATGCGGTGGTCTTGTTTTCCATATTGACGACCTGCACGCGACGATTGACCTCCGCCATCGGCTGGGCCGGGTCCTTCAGCTTGCTCTTGCCGTAGCCGACGGTGACGAGGTCGGTCGCGGAGATGCTGTATTTGTCGACGAGGTAGCGCTTGATCGAATCCGCGCGGCGCTCCGACAGATCCTGGTTATAGCTCTCGCCGCCGGCGGCGTCAGTGTGGCCGGCGACCACGAAGGTCGAGCCTTTCAGGTCGGGGCTCGTCAGCGCGCGGCCGAGCGCCTGGACCGAGGCAAGCGATTTAGCGCTGATATTGGCTGAGTTGTAGTCGAACGTGATTTCCAGATCGATGTTTGGCTTGCCCTTGGCGGCCGACGCGATTTCTTCACGCTCGACCGACGAAAGGGAGCGTGTCGAGCGGCCGCGCACGGACTGGATCAGCTTGGACTCAGCCGCACTCGGTGCGGGATCGGCCTGCGGAGCGATCGAAAGGCCGCGGGTCAGCGGCTTCTTCGGCGGCGGCGCCAGCGCGCGGACGATCTCGTCCTCGGTGACGTTCTTGCTGTTGCCGTCGTCGCCCGCGAATGCCAGTGGGATCGTCAGCGACAGCGCGGCGCCGACGGTGATGATGGACAGGATTGCGGTAAGTCCCTTTGCAGCCAATCTCATAGCCAGTCCCTCCTGCGCAGCCAGCTCGCGTAGTTCCAAATCCCTGCAATAAGCCCCCCGAAAGGACGGCCTGCGGCATCCGTTCGATTAGTCTTCGCCGGGCCGTCGCGGGTTCGAGGCACATCGGCCCCAATTCAAAAAAATATCAACGCACTCCGTAGCTTGCGAATTCCTGAACAATGTTCGGGTCCATCGCCTTGGCATTGGCGATGTCGAGCGCACCCTCTTGGGCCGAGCCGTTGCGCTGCTTGGCGATCCCGCGTCCGAACAGCGAGGAGGTCAGGCGCGGATTGATCCTCAGGGCTGCCTCGAAATCGGCGATGGCGTTCTTGACCGCCCCCGATTTCAGATTGACGAGTCCCCGGCTGTCCAGCGCGTCGACGAAGTTCGGCCGTAGCCGCAGGGCCTCGTTGCAATCCTTCAGCGCGCCCTGGAGGTCACCGACCACCGTGCGGGTCCAGCAGCGATTGTTCAGAGCCTCGACGTCCTTTGGGTTGATCCGGAGCGTCTCGTCAAAATCCTTGATGGCCAGGCTGTAGGCGCCCTTGCTGGCATAGACTTGGCCGCGCCGGTAAAGCGCGTTCACGTCGTCCGGATTGGCCGCGATTTTGGCGGTCAGCCCCTTGATGGTGGGGTCCTCGGCCAGGACGGCCGCACTCGGCCCGCTCTCCATGCTCGGAGCGGTGACGGGATCGGCCGGTTTCACAGGCGGTGGCGGCGGCGGTACCGGCGGCAAGGCAGCCTCGACCTGCGGCTTCGGTGACGGAGCCGGTGCTGCCACTGCGTCGGCTGGTTTCGGCAGCACAGGTGGCGGTGGCGCGGGCGGAGCCGGCGGCGGGTTGTTGGCGACGACCGGCGGCGGAGCGGGAGGCGGGGGTGGCGGGGTCGTTGTCGGGCGCGACCCACCGGCCCCTGGAATGAACGAGAAATCCTCGGCCAGTGAAGAGGAGATCCACGGCACCTGCTCGCCCCGGGAGGCGCGGGTGACGCCCATCTTGGTGCGGTTCAGCGTCTCCTCGGCCATCAGGTCGGGGACGCGGATTTCCTTGAGGAGTTCCTGGACGAACAGGCTGTGCTCGCCGCCGGCGTCCGAGACCACCGAGGCCAGCGCCGCCGAATACATCACCAGCGTGCCGTTCGGCGCGATGACGGGGGTGAGGCCGGCTGAGAAGCTGCGGAACCGGCGCTCGAACGGGTTGCGCCTGGAGGCATCGACCAGCGCGATTTTGACGCCGGCGCCGCGGGTGTTGAGCTCGCCGAGCACGGTTTCGAGGCTGATGCCGTCGCGGCGCACGTCGGATTCGGTCCAGATCTGCGCATCGATCGGCAGCAAATAGCTCTGCCGCGCGGACTGGATGCCGAAGCCGCTAAAGAACACCAGTGCCACCGACCCCGGCTTGATCTTGCCGTAGAGCTTATCGAAGGCGCGGCGCATGCCGTCGCCGGTCAGGTTTTCACCGGTTTCCACGGAAAAGCCGTCGCGCTTGAGCTCGTCGGCGACGTCGCGCGCGTCGTTGAGCGGTTCCTTCAGGGGAGCGTCGGCGTCCGGATATTTGGCGTTGCCGATCACAAGCGCAAAGCGATCGCCGGCCGCAATCGACGGAGCGGTCGGGATGAGCGACACGAGCAAGGACAGAACGAAAAGCAGGCGAATTTTCATAATTAGCGCGATCCAGCCAAAAAGGCGCCGTTTCCAGCTTGCGCCGCGGCGACCTTAACTTACGCAATGTGCATTATCAAACCGGGGAAGGGGGGCGTCAACCGCTTGCAGATTCGGCGCTATCGCGACAATTGACCGCGACGCATGGGCATGTGGCGGGGGGAATAAACGGGCGGTCACGATTGCACGCGATGCATTCTGGTTGTCATTGCGTCTGCACGTTAGGGCAGCCATGGCGACAAGGATGTGATTGGTCTCACATTGCGGACGGGCCTTCTCCGCAACCTCCGGTGTTTGACCTTTGCGGTGGACGATGGCTTGGTGCGGTCGATCGCACTGAAGGTGCATCCACAAAAGAGCAAGATCAAAACCATGGGAAACGCCTACGAAATCTACGCCCTGCGCTATGCGACGATGTCGCCGCGCACCCCCAATATGAACTTCCTAGCGCCCGACCCGCATGACAGCGCGGCGCAGGACCTCGACTATTTCGTCTGGCTGATCCGCGGCAACGGCCGCGACATCCTGGTCGATACCGGCTTCAATGCCGAGGAGGCGGGCTTGCGCGCGCGCAAGCTGACGCTCAATCCGGTCGACGCGCTGGAGCGCTTTGGTGTGGCGGCAGCGAGCATTCGCGACATCATCGTGACGCATCTGCACTACGACCATGCCGGCAATCTCGACCGCTTCGCGAACGCGCGCTTCCATCTCCAGGAGCGCGAGATGGCCTACGCGACGGGGCGCTGCATGTGCAACGGACTGCTGCGACATCCGTTCTCGGTCGAGCACGTCACCCAGATGGTCCGCCATGTCTATGGCGAGCGCGTCACTTTCTATTCCGGGGACGGCGAGATCGCGCCCGGCGTCACCGTGCACCGCGTCGGCGGCCATTCGGACGGCCTGCAGGTGGTGAGGGTCGAGACGGCGCGCGGGCCCGTGGTGCTGGCGTCCGACGCCGCGCATTATTACGCCAATCTCCAGCGGAGGAGTCCGTTTCCGATCGTCTACAATGTCGGCGACATGGCGGTCGGCTGGGAGACGATCGAACGTCTCGCCGGCCATCCTGACCGGTTCATTCCCGGCCACGATCCGATCGTGACGGAGATCTATCCGCGTGCCAGCGACGAGAGCGATGTCTGGGCCCTGCATTTGCCGCCGTCGCGATCGTTTGCGAAGTGATCAATACGCCTGCTTGGCGTCGGCCTCCTCGCTGGTCTGGATCAAATCGAGGCTCTGTTCGATCTTGCCGAGCAGCGTCGATAGCTGTTTGCGCTCCTGCGCGGAGAGGCAGGCGAGGATCTCGTCTTCCCGTCGCAGCAATTGCGGAAACAGCTCCTCGTAGAGCGTGCGGCCTTTCCTTGTCAGTCGCAGGCGGAATTCGCGGCGGTCGGCTTCGTTCTCGACGCGCTCAATCAAACCCTGTTGCAGCAGCATGGTCACCGCGCGGCTGATCGTGGATTTGTGCGTGCGGGTGCATTGCGCGACGTACTGCGCGCTGCAGGCATCGTTGCGGAAGCCGAGCGTCGCGATCACGCGCCAGGCCGGGATGTCGAGGCCGTGACGTTCCTGATATTCGACCGAAAGCGCGGCGCTGACCTCCGCTGCGAGCCGGTTGAGGCGGAACGGCACGAACCTGAATAGGTCGAGCCGTGTTTTTGGCCGCGCTGAGGCCTCATCGGCCTCGCGTGTCTTCAGCGCGATGTCGCTGGATGTCCTCGCCAAGGAGAGCGCTCCGAATTCCAGTTGACGGCCGGCCGGCTCCGGTCCAAAATAGTTGCACGTGAGACTATTAGCAGATCAGGCCTCTCCTGACCAGAGCCGAGGTTAGCGCATGGCGAAGGCCAATACGCATCAGGCCAAAACCCAGTTCGGCTATCGCCGCCACCCCGATCAGGATCGTCCCGGCCAGAGCGCGGCCGAGCATCCCGTGGTGGTCGTCGGCGCGGGCCCGGTCGGGCTATCGCTTGCGATCGACCTTGCCCAGCGCGGCCAGCGCGTCGTCCTTCTGGATGACGCCGACCGCATCGGAGAGGGCTCCCGCGCGATCTGCTTCTCGAAACGCTCGCTGGAATATTGGGACAGGCTCGGCGTCGGCGACCGCATAGTCGACAAGGGCGTGGTCTGGAGCGTCGGCCGCATCTTCCACGGCGAGCAGCAGCTCTACCAGTTCAATCTGCTGCCGGACGACGGTCACAAGCGGCCGGCCTTCATCAATCTCCAGCAATACTACGCCGAAGCCTATCTGGTCGACCGCATCAGCGAGCTGCCCGAGATCAACCTGCGTTGGCGCAACAAGGTGACGGCGCTGGAGAGCCGCAACGATTCCGTCGCGCTGACGATCGAGACGCCGGAGGGCGCCTATCGCCTGCACGCGCAATATGTCGTCGCCTGCGACGGCGCGCGCTCGTCGCTGCGGCAGATGGTGGGCGCCGATTTCGCGGGACAGGTGTTCGAGGACCAGTTCCTGATCGCCGACGTCAAGATGACCGCGGAATTCCCGACCGAACGCTGGTTCTGGTTCGATCCGCCGTTTCATGCGGGACGTTCGGCGTTGTTGCACCGACAGCCCGACGACGTCTGGCGCATCGACCTCCAGCTCAATCGCTATGCAGATCCCGTCGTCGAGAAGAAGCCCGAGAACGTGCGGCCGCGGATTGCGCGCATGCTCGGCCACGACGAGTTCGAGTTCGAGTGGATCTCGCTCTACAAATTCCAGTGCCGGCGGATGGACCGCTTCGTCCATGGCCGCGTGATCTTTGCAGGCGATTCCGCGCACCAGGTCTCGCCCTTCGGCGCGCGCGGCGCCAATTCGGGACTCGAGGACGCCGAGAACCTCTCCTGGAAGCTCGACCGCGTGCTGCGCGGCGCCTCACCCGCGAGCCTGCTCGAGAGCTATCATGTCGAGCGCAGTGGGGCGGCCGACGAGAACATCCGCGAATCCACCCGCTCGACCGATTTCATGGCGCCGAACTCGCATCAGGAAGCGCGGCTGCGGAAGGCGGTGCTGTCGCTGGCGAAGGAAACGGAGTTCGGCAAGCGCATGGTCAATGGCGGGCGGCTCTCGGTGCCGTGCAGCTATGACTCGCCGCTGTCATCGCCCGATGCGGATGCGTGGCGCGCTGGCCCGCTCCCGGGTTGTTCGATGCTCGATGCCCCCGTTGCGATGCGCGCGGGCGAGCAAAGCTATTTGACGGATGCGTTCCGGCAGGGCGGAACGGATTTCACGTTGCTGTCGTTCAGCAATGGCGCGGCGATCGATGCGCCCGTTGGTGTGAAGGACATCTGCATCGGCGGTGAGGACGGGCTCGCAGATCCGGCGGGGCTCACCGCAAAGCGATATGATGCGGAACCAGGCTCAGCCTACCTGCTAAGGCCGGACGGCTATGTCGCGGCGCGCTTTCGCCAGCCGACGCGTGCCGGCGTCGCGGCAGCGCTGTCGCGGGCCCAAGGATTGAATTGAGGATTCGCATGCCGCTCTCGACCAGCTCCAACTTCGCGCGACCCGACGACGCCTTTCGCGCCATCATGGAGGCGCATCGTGGCTTCACCGACGAGCAGAGCGCCGATTTCGACGCGGCGCTGGTGCTGATCCTCGCCAACCATATCGGCGATATCGACGTGCTGCGGGAGGCGATCCTCCTCGCCAGGCGGCGCATGATCGACGGCCAGCAGCAACAGCAACAACAGCAATAATGTCCAAAGGAACGAACTGATGGCGAAGAATTTCGCATCCACCGGCGACCTCTCCGAGAAGAAGATCACCTTCTCCGAGATCGGCACCGATCTCTACGCCTTCACCGCGGAGGGTGATCCGAACACCGCGATCATTGTCGGCGACGACGGTTGCCTCGTGTTCGACGCGCAATCGACGCCGGCGATGGCCAACAAGGTGATCGAGCGCGTCCGTACCGTCACGGATAAGCCGATCAAATATGTCGTGCTGTCGCATTATCACGCCGTGCGCGTGCTCGGTGCCTCCGCCTACAAGGCGCAGGGCATCGTCGCCTCTCAGGAGACCTATCGCCTGATCGAGGAGCGTGGCCAGCAGGATTGGGATTCCGAATATGGCCGCTTCCCGCGCCTGTTTCAGGACGCATCGAGCATTCCCGGCCTGACCTGGCCGACGCTGACTTTCGAAGGCGAAATGTCGATCTATCTCGGCAAGCGCGAGGTGCGCCTGATGCAGCTCGGCGCCGGCCACACCTCCGGCGACATCGTCGCCTGGGTGCCTGATGCCGAAGTGATGTTCTCCGGTGACCTGATCGAATACCACTCGGCCTGCTATTGCGGCGATGCGCACTTGCGCGAATGGCCGCTGACGCTGAACGAAATCCGCAACTTCAATCCTAAGGCGATTGCGCCGGGCCGCGGCGATGCGTTGAAGGGTGTCGCCACGGTGCGCGAAGCCATCGCGATGACCCGCGACTTCGTCACCTCGCTCTACGGCGCCGCCGAAATCTCGGTCGCCAAGGGCCGCACGCTGAAGGAATCGATGGCCGCGACGCGCGAGGTGATGGATCCGAAATTTTCGAGCTTCGCCATCTACGAGCACTGTCTGCCGTTCAACGTGTCGCGCGCCTATGACGAGGCGTCGGGGATCGACGACCCCGTGATCTGGACCGACAAGCGCGACCAGGAGATGTGGGCCGCCCTGCAAGGAGGAGGATAGAAATGAACATCAATACCTCGCCCGATCAGATCATTCGCAGCTCTGCCCAGGTCACGCCGGGCTACATGTCGGGCTTCGGCAACAGCTTTGAGACCGAAGCGCTCCCCGGCGCGCTGCCGATCGGGCGCAACTCGCCGCAGCGCTGTGCCTACGGCCTCTATGCCGAGCAGCTTTCCGGCTCGCCCTTCACCGCGCCGCGCGGCAGCAATGAGCGCTCATGGCTCTATCGCATTCGCCCGTCGGTGAAACATTCGGGTCGTTTCGAGAAGGCCGACGGCGGCTTGTGGCGGTCGGCACCGTGCCATGAAAACGATCTGCCGATCGCACAATTGCGCTGGGATCCGGCGCCGATCCCGAAGGAGGACATGACCTTCCTTCAGGGCGTGCAGACCATGACCACCGCCGGCGACGTCAACACCCAGGCCGGCATGGCCGCCCATGTCTATCTCATCACCAAATCGATGGTGGACCAGCACTTCTACAATGCCGACGGCGAGCTGATGTTCGTGCTGCAGCAGGGCAATCTTCGTATCGTCACCGAGTTCGGTCGCATCGACGCCGAGCCCGGCGAGATCGTGGTGATCCCGCGTGGCGTCAAGTTCCGGGTGGAGATTCCGAGCGGACCGGCGCGCGGCTATCTCTGCGAAAACTACGGCGGCGCCTTCACGCTCCCGGAGCGCGGGCCGATCGGCGCCAATTGCCTCGCCAATGCCCGCGACTTCCTGACGCCGGTCGCGCACTACGAGGACAAGGACACGCCGACCGAGTTGTTCGTGAAATGGGGTGGATCGTTGTTCAAGACGCAGTTGTCCCACTCGCCTATCGACGTCGTCGCCTGGCACGGCAATTATGCGCCGTACAAATATGATCTGCGGAGCTTCTCGCCGGTCGGTGCGATCGGCTTCGATCATCCCGATCCCTCGATCTTCACCGTGCTGACCTCGCCGTCGGAGACCCCGGGCACGGCGAATATCGATTTCGTGATCTTCCCAGAGCGTTGGATGGTCGCCGACAATACCTTCCGCCCGCCGTGGTATCACCTGAACATCATGAGCGAGTTCATGGGCCTGATCTACGGCGTCTACGACGCCAAGCCGCAAGGCTTCGTGCCGGGCGGCATGAGCCTGCACAATTGCATGCTGCCGCACGGCCCCGATCGAGATGCCTTCGAGCATGCCAGCAACGGCGAGCTGAAGCCGGTCAAGCTGACCGGCACCATGGCCTTCATGTTCGAGACCCGCTACGCGCAGCGCGTCACCGCGCACGCCGCGAATTCCGCGACGTTGCAGGACGACTACGCGGATTGCTGGAAGGGCCTGGAAAAGCGGTTCGACCCGAGCAAGCCGTAGCGTTCTGCCCCTCTCCCCTTGTGGGAGAGGGTGGCTCGCCGCGAAGCGGCGAGACGGGTGAGGGGTTCTCTCTCCCCACATGAGCCTCTTGCAGTATCAATTGTCGATACAACCCCTCATCCGGCGCTTCGCGCCACCTTCTCCCACAAGGGGAGAAGGAAAAAGGACCGTCGAAAAGTGACAACGCACCCCAACGACCCCAGCCTCCGCTCTTTCATCGACGTCGATCCCGCCTCCGACTTCCCGATCCAGAACCTGCCTTACGGCGTGTTCTCGACCGCGGCCAATCCGACTCCGCGGGTCGGCGTGGCGATCGGCAATTATGTGCTCGATCTCTGGGAGCTCGAGCAGGACTCGCGGCTCGATGTCGGGCCGCTCGGCGTGTTCTCGACGTCGTCGCTCAATGCTTTCATGGCGCTGGGGCCAAAGGTCTGGGCGAAGACGCGGGCGCGGATCAGCGAGCTGCTGCGTGCCGATCATCCCGAGCTGCGCGATAACGAGGAGCTGCGCGAGCAGGCGCTGGTGCCGATGCGCGATGCGAAACTGCATCTGCCATTCGCGGTCTCCGGCTACACCGATTTCTATTCCTCTAAGGAGCACGCCACAAATGTCGGCGTGATGTTCCGTGGCAAGGACAATGCGCTGCAGCCGAACTGGCTGCACATGCCGATCGCATATAACGGCCGTGCCTCGACCGTCGTGGTCTCCGGCACCAAGGTGAAGCGTCCGCGCGGGCAGCTCAAGCCGCCGAATGTGGAGGTGCCGAGCTTCGGACCGTGCAAGCGGCTCGATTTCGAGCTGGAGATGGGTGTCGTGGTCGGGCAGCCCTCGCCGATGGGCGGCATGCTCACTGAGCAACAGGCCGAGGAGATGATCTTCGGCTTCGTGCTGCTCAATGATTGGAGCGCGCGCGATATCCAGCAATGGGAGTATGTGCCGCTTGGCCCGTTCCTCGCCAAGGCGTTCGCGACTTCGATCAGCCCGTGGGTGGTGGCGCGCGCGGCGCTGGAGCCGTTTCGCCTGAAGGGGCCGGAGCAGGAGCCGGTGCCGCTCGATTACCTCAAGCAGGGTAAGCCGCAGAACTACGATCTCGAGCTCGACGTCTCCTTGCGTGCCGCCGGAGCCAACGCGCCGGCCGGCATCAGCCGCACCAATTTCAAATACCTGTACTGGTCCTCGGTGCAGCAGCTGATGCACCACGCCTCCTCCGGCTGCGCCATGAATGTCGGCGACCTCCTCGGCAGCGGCACCATTTCCGGCCCGGAGAAGAACCAGCGCGGCAGCCTGTTGGAGATCAGCTGGAACGGCACCGAGCCGGTCGAATTGCCCGGCGGCGTGAAGCGCACGTTCCTGGAAGACGGCGACAGCCTCGTCATGCGCGGCTGGTGTCAGGGCGAGGGCTATCGCGTCGGTTTTGGTGAGGTCGAAGGGACGATTTTGCCGGCGGAGTAGGGCGCCCCACACTCCGTCTTGTAGGGTGGGCAAAGGCGCATCAGCGCCGTGCCCACCATTCCACTCCGCGATCGCGGTAGCGTGGTGGGCACGCTTCGCTTTGCCCACCCTACGAAGTCAGCGCATTTCAGGCGGTACGTCCTTGACCCGCGCGCAATGCGCCGCGACGTCCTCCATGCTGTACTTCAAATGCACCCGCTTGTCCGACGGCGCCTGGTTGGTGGTGCACACGCCCGGTCGCCATTCCTGCGTTGGCCGTATCGGGCGCGGCGCAAAACCGCCGCCGCAGTTCGGGCAAACATTGGAGAGTTTCGTCTCCACGCAGTCCGCACAGAACGTGCATTCATAGGAGCAGATCCGCGCATCGATTGCGTTCGGCGGCAGGTCGCGGTCGCAATATTCGCAGTTCGGTCGAAGCTGGAGGGCCATGGCTCAGTCTCCGCAGATTGGCGGGGATCATCGCAGATCGCACGCGCAGCGCGAATGCCGGATTTCCCTCGATTTCAGCCGAGTTTGATTTCCTTCAGTGGCAGACGCGTGCTTTCCTTGAGCCTGTCGAGCACGATCGAAGAGCGCACATGCGCCACGCTCTGGTGCGGCATCAGCACGTCGTTGACGAGATTGGAGAGACCCTTCAGGTCGCGCAGCACGGCTTTCAGCACATAGTCGGCGTCGCCCGTGAGCGAATAGGCCTCCTGGATCTCGTCGATGCGATTGACCAGCGTTCGGAAGCGTTTCGAGTTGTCCGGCGAGTGGGTCGCCAGCGTCACCTGGATGAAGGCGACCACGCCGAAGCCCAGGGCCTCGCTGGAGAGATCGGCGTGGTAGCCTGATATGACCTTCTCCTCCTCCAGCCGCATCCGCCGGCGCGAGCATTGCGAGGCCGAGAGGCCTGCGAGGTCGGCCAGTTCCTGGTTGGTGAGGCGGCCGTCGTCCTGGAGCGCGCCCAGGATCTTGAGGTCGAAGGCATCCACCAAAGTCATGCGCAGTTTATCCATTTGATGCACAGATCGTGCACAACTTAGCCAAAAGACGTCCCATTTGCACGTTCATTGCAGGCATCGTGAAGGATAATTCATGGCAGCCGCAATTTGGGAGAGCACCATGGGTCCGTTTCCGCACGATGCACCGCCGGCCACGATCAGCGCCGACAATCCGATGGGCACCGACGGGTTCGAGTTCGTCGAATATGCGCATCCCGATCCGGAACAGCTGCACGCCGTGTTCAAGCTGATGGGCTATGCGCCCGTCGCGCGCCATAGAACGAAGAAGATCACGGTCTATCGCCAGGGCGACATCAATTACCTCGTCAACGAGGAGCCCGGCACGCACGGTCACGATTTCGTCGCCGCGCACGGCCCCTGTGCGCCGTCGATGGCGTTTCGCGTCGTCGATGCGAAGATGGCCTATGACCGCGCGATATCGCTCGGCGCCGAACCTGCCGATGTGTCATCCGCGCAGAAGACGCTCGACGTCCCCGCGATCAAGGGCATCGGCGGCAGCCTGCTCTATTTCGTCGATCGCTACGGCGCCAAGGGGTCGGCCTATGACGGCGAGTTCGAATGGCTGGGTGCGCGCGATCCACGGCCTGCCGGCGCCGGCCTGTTCTATCTCGATCACCTCACCCACAACGTCCACCGCGGCCGCATGGACGTCTGGACCGGCTTCTACGAGAAGCTCTTCAACTTCCGCCAGATCCGCTTCTTCGACATCGAGGGCCGCGCCTCAGGCCTGTTCTCGCGCGCGCTGACGAGCCCCGATGGCAAGATCCGGATTCCCATCAACGAGGACGCCGGCGATTCCGGCCAGATCGAGGAATATCTCAATATCTATCGCGGCGAAGGCATCCAGCACATCGCCTGTGGTTGCCGCGATATCTACCGCACTATCGAGGGCCTGCGCGAAGCCGGCCTGCCCTTCATGCCGGCGCCGCCCGAGACCTATTTCGAACGGATCGACGCGCGCCTACCCAAGCATGGCGAGGACGTCGCGCGACTTCAGGCCAACGGCATTCTGATCGACGGCGAAGGCGTGGTCGACGGCGGCCAGACCAAGGTGCTGCTGCAGATCTTCTCGGCCAACGCGATCGGCCCGATCTTCTTCGAGTTCATCCAGCGCAAGGGCGACGACGGTTTCGGCGAAGGCAATTTCAAGGCGCTGTTCGAATCGATCGAGGAGGATCAGATCCGGCGCGGGGTGCTGAAGGTGGATGCGGCGTAGGCCGCGGCTTTTTGGCAGACTGCCGCGTCAAAACAGCTGTCGTCCCGGCGAAGGCCGGGACCCATACCCCCAGGGAGTGGCTGTTGCACGCAGGCGGTAACCCCGAGTCTTCGCCAAACCAAATGTCGCGGCTATGGGTCCCGGCCTTCGCCGGGACGACCCGGAGTGTGGTGCGGCAGCGGAGATCTTGCAGCTCCTAACGCTCCGCCCACGCCTTCGTCACCGCCCCGATCTCCGCCGCTTCCGGCTCGCGCACCGCCGATGGCGTCCGCGAAAAGCGCGGCGCCGGCGCCGGCTGCTTCACGCCGTGGCGCTCGACGAAGACGTTGCGGGCGACCATGTGCGGATGCTCGGTCGCTTCCGACATGGTCAGCACCGGCGCGAAGCAGATGTCGGTGCCTTCCATGATCTTGCACCAGTCCTCGCGCGTCTTGCTCTTGAACACCGTCTTCAGTTTTTCCTTCAGCGCGGGCCATGCGTTGCGGTCCATCTGCGCATCGAAATCGGCGTCGGTCAGGCCGGCGTGCTCGCGCAGCAGCGCGTAGAACTGCGGCTCGATCGAGCCGATCGAGACGAAATGGCCGCAGGCGCATTCGTAGACGCCGTAGAAATGCGCGCCGCCGTCAAGGAAATTTTCATTGCGGCCTTCGGTCCAGCGACCGAGCGTGGTCATGTCGAAGAAGAACGACATCAGCGATGCCGCGCCGTCGCACATCGCGGCATCGATGACCTGACCCTTGCCTGACCGCGAGGCCTCCAGCAGCGCCGCAAGCACGCCGACGACGAGGTAGAGCGCGCCGCCGCCGAAATCGCCGACCAAATTGAGCGGCGGCACCGGCGCTTCCTTCGTGCCGATCGCGGCAAGCGCGCCGGTGATGGAGATGTAGTTGATGTCGTGGCCGGCGGCATTGGCGAGCGGGCCTTGCTGGCCCCAGCCGGTCATGCGGCCGTAGACCAGCTTTGGATTGCGCGCGAGCACCACGTCAGGGCCGAGGCCGAGCCGCTCCATCACGCCGGGACGGAAACCCTCGACCAGCGCGTCGGCATTCGCAAGCAGATCGAGCACCTCTGCGATCGCCGCCTTGTCCTTGAGATCGAGCTCGATCACCTTGCGGCCGCGGCCCGCGACCGACTTCATGTTCTTCCTGGCGCCGACCCGATCGAGCGTGACGATTTCAGCACCCATGTCGGCCAGCATCATGCAGGCGAACGGGCCCGGTCCAATGCCGGCGAATTCGACGATGCGGAAGCCTGCGAGCGGGCCGGAGGCGCGAACGGAGGAGGTGGGGGCTGATTTGTCGAGCAATTTGTTGTTTCCTCGGGTCGTGGGCGGATGCCGATTGTTCGGCAATCGCCTCGGACATTCCTCTGTGGGCGAGTTAATTGGCTGATTAACTTTTCTCGCCTTCACGCCAGTGAGGCAAGCGCTTTCATCCGCACGGCCAAATAAAAACGGCGCGCACCGAAGTGCGCGCCGCGGAAAATTTGCGTCGAGGCGCTATCAGCGTGCGGCAGCCACCGCGCGCTGCGCCATCACCTTGATGAGGTTGGCGCGGTACTCCGCCGTGCCGTGGATGTCGGCCAGCAGATTGCTCGCCGAAATGCTCACGCTGTCGATCGCCGACGGTGACCAGTTCGCCTTCAGCGCCGCCTCGATGGCAGGGACCCGCATCACGCCGCTTTGCGAGGCGCCGGTGGCGGCCACCCGAATCTCGCCCGACTTCGTCTGCGCAACGAACACGCCGGTCAGCGCGAAGCGAGACGCAGGGTGGCGCATCTTTTCATAGCCTGCCTTCGCCGGAACCGGGAACGACACGGTGGTGATGAGCTCGCCGTCTTCCAGCGCCGTCGTGAACATGCCCTGGAAGAAGTCATCCGCCGTAATCGACCGCTTGTTGGTCTTCACGGTGGCACCGAGCGCGAGCAGCGCGGCGGGAAAATCCGCCGCGGGATCGTTGTTGGCGATCGAGCCGCCGATCGTGCCGCGATAGCGCACGGCGGGGTCGCCGAGCACCGAGGTGAGATAGGCGATTGCAGGAATCGCCTTCTTCACATCGGCATTCTGCATGATGTCGAAATAGGTCGTGCCGGCCTTGATGGTCAACACGTCGCCCGAGAGTTCGACACCCTGCAGCTCCTTGATCTTGCCGAGGTCGATCACATCGGAGGGGCTGGCGAGGCGTTGCTTCATCACCGGCAGCAGCGTCTGGCCGCCGGCGAGGAACTTTGCTTCGCTGCTCTTGGAGAACAGGGCGACGGCTTCGTCAACCGAGGACGCGCGATGATAAATGGTCTGGTACATCTTCGTTCCTCTCCTTAAGCCGCGTGGATGGTGCGCCACACCCTGTCAGGCGTTGCGGGCATTTCCAGATTGTTCTTGCCGATCGCGTCCGTGATCGCGTTGATCACGGCCGCTGACGCCCCGATCGCGCCGGCCTCACCGCAACCCTTGATGCCGAGCGGATTGCCCGGGCACAGCGTCGTGGTGTGGGAGAGGTTGAACGAGGGAACGTCGTCGGCGCGCGGCATGGCGTAGTCCATGAACGAGGCCGTGACCGGCTGCCCGCTGGCGTCGTAGATCGCGTGCTCGAGCAACGCTTGTCCGATGCCTTGCACAAGACCGCCATGGACCTGGCCCTCGACGATCATCGGGTTGATCAGCCGGCCGAAATCGTCGGCCGCGACGAAGTTGACGAAGGAGGTCTTGCCCGTGCCGGGATCGACCTCGAGCTCGCAGATATAGGTGCCGGCCGGGAAGGTGAAGTTGGTCGGGTCATAGAAAGCGCTCTCCTTCAGACCCGGCTCCATCCCGTCAGGCAGATTGTGCGCGGTGTAGGCCGCGAGCGCGACCATCGGGAAGGCGATCGCCTTGTCGGTCCCGGCCACCTTGAACTCGCCGTTCTCGATGACGATGTCGCCTTCCGAGGCTTCCAGCGCATGGGCGGCGATCTTCTTGGCCTTGGATTCCATCTTCTCCATCGCCTTCAGGATCGCGGTGAGGCCGACGGCCGCGGAGCGCGAGCCGTAGGTGCCCATGCCGAACTGCACCTTGTCGGTGTCGCCATGGACGATCGAGACCTGGCTGATGGGAACGCCGAGGCGTTCCGCGACGAGCTGGCAGAACGTGGTCTCGTGACCCTGGCCGTGGCTGTGCGATCCCGTCAGGACCTCGATGGTGCCGACCGGGTTGACGCGGACTTCGGCGGACTCCCAAAGACCGACGCCGGCGCCCAGGCTGCCGACGGCCTTCGACGGCGCGATGCCGCAGGCCTCGATGTAGCAGGACACGCCGATGCCGCGCAGCTTGCCGTCGGCTTTCGCCTTGGCCTTGCGCCCGGCAAAGCCAGCGTAGTCGATCGCCTTCATCGCGGCGTCGAGCGAGGCGTTAAAGTCGCCGGTGTCATAGGCCATGATCACGGGCGTCTGGTGCGGGAACTGGGTGATGAAGTTGGTCCGGCGCAACGCGGCCGGATCGACCTTCAACTGCCGCGCAGCCGTCTCCATCAGACGTTCGATCAGATAGCTCGCTTCGGGGCGGCCAGCGCCGCGATAGGCGTCGACCGGCGTGGTGTTGGTGTAGACCCCGACCACCTCGGCATGGATCGCCGGGATGTTGTACTGGCCCGACAGCAGCGTCGCGTAGAGATAGGTCGGCACCGACGACGAGAACAGCGACATGTAGGCGCCGAAATTGGCGTAGGTCTTCACCTTCAAGCCGGTGATCTTGTTGTTGGCGTCGAACGCCATCTCGGCATGGGTGACGTGGTCGCGGCCATGCGCATCGGTGAGGAAGGCTTCGGTGCGGTCGCCGGTCCATTTGACGGGACGGCCGACTTTCTTTGAGGCCCACAGCGCCACCATCTCTTCGGGATAGATGAAGATTTTCGAGCCGAAGCCGCCGCCGACGTCGGGCGCGATCACGCGCAGCTTGTGCTCGGGTGCGATGTTGTAGAACGCCGACAGCACCAGGCGGGCGACGTGCGGGTTCTGCGACGTCGTGTAGAGCGTGAAATGCTCTTCCGCCGCATCGTAATCGGCAATCGCGGCGCGGGGTTCCATCGCGTTCGGCGCAAGACGGTTGTTGGTAACGTCGAGCTTCACCACGTTGGCGGCCTTGGCGAAGGCGGCATCGGTGGCGCCCTCGTCGCCGATCACCCAGTCATAAACTTGGTTGCCGGGAGCTTCGGGATGCAGCTGCGGCGCGCCGGACTTGATCGCGGCGTGGACATCGGCGACCGCGGGCAGCTCTTCGTAGTTCACGACCACGGCTTCGGCCGCGTCGCGTGCGAGATTTTTGCTCTCGGCGATCACGACTGCGACGGCCTGACCGACGAAGCGCACCGTCTCCGGCGCCATCGCCGGCCATGCGCCCATCTTCATCGGGCTGCCGTCCTTGGAGGTGATGGCCCAGCCGCAGATGAGATTGCCGACCTTGTCGTCGACGATCTCCTGTCCCGTGAGCACCGCGACCACGCCTGGCATCTTCAGCGCGGCGGAGGAATCGATTCCCTTCACCTTGGCATGCGCGTGCGGGCTGCGGATGAAATGGGCATGGGTCATGCCCTGCAACTTGATGTCGTCGACGTAGCGGCCCTTGCCGGTAATGAAACGCTTGTCTTCCTTGCGCACGACGCTCGCGCCAATGCCTTCAACACCCATGTCTGGTCCTCCCGACCGGAATTTGTCTTGACCGCGCTTTCCCTCGAAAGCGGCGGCGATGGTTCTTATTTCGAGGCGGGCCGCTTACTCGGCCGCCTGCGAGACCTTCATGCGGCCTGCCGCATCCAGCACGGCTTTGACGATGTTGTGGTAGCCGGTGCAGCGGCAGATATTGCCTTCGAGCTCGTGCCGGACGGTGGCCTCGTCGAGCTGGCCACCATAGCGGTGCACGATGTCGATCGCCGACATGATCATGCCCGGCGTGCAATAGCCGCATTGCAGGCCGTGATTGTCGCGGAAGGCGGCCTGCATCGGGTGCAGCTCGTCGCCCTTGGCGATGCCTTCGATCGTGGTGATGCTGGAGCCGTCGGCCTGTCCCGCCAGCATGGTGCAGGATTTGATCGCCTTGCCGTCCATATGGATGACGCAGGCGCCGCACTGGCTGGTGTCGCAGCCGACATGGGTTCCGGTGAGGTTGAGGTGGTCGCGCAGCAGCTGAACGAGCAGCGTGCGGTCCTCGACGTCAACGGCAACAGCCTTGCCGTTCACGGTCAGTTTGACTGTAGACACGGTTGAACTCCTCCCGGGATCGATTTTGATTGTTTCTAATTAGAGACAGCGACCCGGAACTTTGCAACTACGATTTTGGTCGCCTGCGTCATGGAAAAGTCATTGATTCAGAATGGCCAGCACTGATTGAGGAGGCCGAGTCGACCGGATCGGGCGCGGCGGCGGGCCGCAGCTGGGATGCCAGCCTCTATATGTCTAAGGGGTCCGCCTTGGCCGATAGAGCCGGAAATGCTGTGGGCGCACCGAATTTACCGCCCCTTATCGATTCTGCCTTAGTTTTGCGCAGTCAGGTCAGGGGGCGGGGCGCCACCGGATCTCGGCTGAATGAAAATGGGGGTGGGAATGTCCGGGCGTATCGCGTCGTCCTCGAAGCGCACAATAATGCCGACCCTCAGGTTCCGCGCCAAGATCATTCTGGGCTTTGCCGCCGTGCTGGTGATCTCCGCCGGCAGCATGGCCTTCTCCTATTTTGGCTTCGAACGGGTCTCGTCCGGGGTCGGGTCCTACCGCAGCAGCGTCACCGAGGCCGATCTCGCCCGCAACATCGACCGGGAGCTGCTCGCCTATCGCTCGGCCGTCAAATATTTCGTCGTCACCGGCAAGGAGGACGACGCCAAGGCGGCGCTGGACGCGGAGACCGGCCTGAAGAGCGCCATCGACCAAGCCGTCAAGAGCGCCAAGAAGCCGGCAGGCCAGGAGAGCCTGGGCAAGCTCGGCAAGGAGTTTTCCAACTTCTCCGCGACCTTCGCAAAGGTCCTCCAGGCCAAGCGTGACAGCGCGCTGCTGGTGCAGAACCAGCTCACGCGCAACGCCAACCTCCTGAAATACAAGCTCGACGACATCGGTAACAACGCCTCCGATTCCGAGGCGCAGGCGATCGAGTTCGGGACCAAGCAGGTCAATGCTCAATTCCAGACCGCGAACGCGGCCGCGACCAATTTCGTGCTGACATCCGACCAGGCGATCGCGACCAGCGCGCTGGCGCGGCTGAAATTCGTCGAGAACTCGCTCAACGCGGTCTATTCCATGGACGACAAGATCGTCGCCGGCCTGAAGGACGCCAAGGAATTGCTCGGTGCCTATCGGGAATCGCTGGAGAAGCTGATCGCCAACGCCAAGATGGTCGATGCTCTCGTCACCGAGATGAGCGGCTCGGCCGGCGCGATCCTTCAGGGCGCCACCGCCATGAAGGCGGACCTCGTTGCCGAACAGCAGCGGTTGGAGTCCGAATCGGAAGCGACCATCGGGAAGACCGAGCAACTGGTGCTGATGCTGGCCGTCGGCGGCACGCTGCTCGGCGCGGTCCTCGCCTTCCTGCTCGGCACCGGCATTTCACGTCCGATGATCGCGATGTGCAAGGCGATGCGCGAGCTTGCCTCGGGCAATTTCGACGTCGTGCTGCCGGGCCTGGGCCGCAAGGACGAGATCGGCGAGATGGCCGGCGCCGTCGAAGAATTCAAGGTCCAGGCCGTGGCCAAGGCCGAGCGCGACGCCGCGGCCAACGAAGCCCAGAATAAAGAAGCGAGCGCTGCTCGCCGCTCCGAACTGATCCGCTTCGCCGACGATTTCGAGAGCGCGGTTGGCGCCATCGTCTCCAACGTCTCGGCTTCCGCCGTGCAGCTGGAATCGGCGGCCTCGACGCTGACCCGCACCGCCGAGACCACGCAGAGCCTGTCGAGCCAGGTCGCCGACGTCTCCGAGCAGGCCTCCAGCAACATGCAGTCGGTCGCAACCGCGACCGAAGAGCTTTCAGCCTCGGTCGAGGAGATCGGCCGTCAGGTGCGCGATTCCAGCCGCATTGCCGAAGCTGCCGTGGTGCAGGCAAAGGAGACCGATAATCGCATTGGCAAGCTCTCGCATGCCGCCCAGCAGATCGGCGAAGTCGTCAAGCTCATCACCGCGATCGCCGAGCAGACCAATCTTCTGGCGCTCAACGCGACCATCGAGGCGGCACGCGCCGGCGAAGCCGGCCGCGGCTTTGCAGTGGTCGCCAGCGAAGTGAAGTCGCTTGCGAGCCAGACCGCGAAGGCCACCGACGAGATCTCCTCGCACATCACGGGCATGCAGGGCGCCACCGCCGAGTCGGTTGCGGCGATCAAGGAGATCGGCGCGACCATCGGCCAGATATCGTCGATCTCGACATCGATTGCGAGCGCGGTGGAGCAGCAAGGCGCGGCGACGCAGGAAATCGCACGCAGTGTCCAGACCGTCGCACAGGGTACTCAGACCGCCGCCACCGACATCGGTCAGGTCAACCGCGGCGCTGCCGAAACTGGCTCGGCCTCGGAAGAGGTGCTGCACTCGGCCAAGACACTGTCGTCCGAAAGCACCCGCCTGCGCGCCGAACTCGACCGCTTCATGGGGAATATCCGGGCAGCGTAAGCTCGAAGCGCGTCACGCACTCCGCCGTCGTCCTGGCGAAAGCCAGGACCCATGACCCCAAGGCGGAGTTGTCGGGCGCACTGCTAACTCCGAGTCATCGCCAAACTGCTCCCCGGGGTAACAGGTCCTGGATCAGCGCTTCGCTTGTCCAGGACGACCAGACCCTGCGTCACCTAACCGTCGGTTGCGGCGCCACAAATTTACCGCCGCTTATCCTTTGCCATTTACCGTGCTCACGCGTCAGGAAGCGGGCTGCTTCCGGGCTGCGCCTGGTTTTTCCGCGAATGGAATGGGGTGGGGGAATGCCCGTCAAGTCGAAGCCGACCACATCGAAGCTGCTCACCTTGCGTTTTCGCGCAAAAATCATCCTCGGCTTCGTGGCGGTGCTCGCCATCCTCGCCATCAGCATGGCTTTCGCGTATTTCGGCTTCGAGCGGATTCAGGCCGCCGTGGCCTCCTACCGCACTAGCGTCGCCGAAGCGGACCTTGCGCGGACGGTCGATCGCGAGCTGATCGCTTACCAGGGGCTGGCGCGGGCCTACACGCTGACCGGCGCGGCCGATGATGAGACCGCTGCCAAAGCAGCCGAAGAGAATTTGAGGGCCGCGATCGCCAAGTCGGCGGCGGCCACCACGGGCGCGGCGCGCCGCGAGCAGGTCGGCAAGCTCGAGGCCGACTTCAAGAGCTTTACCAAGGTGTTCGGCGAGATCATCGGTTTGACGCGCGAGAACGGCAAGATCGCGACCGATGAGCTCAACAGCGTCGGCAACAAGATCCGGTTCAAGTTCGACGACCTCGCCGATACCGCGGCACTGGCGGGCCTGAATTCGGTTCAGAGCACGGCCAAGGACATCACATCGCAATATCTGGCGGTCTCCACCTCGGTCAGCGCCTTCGTCGCCAAGCCGGAGCCGAAGACCGCCGACGGCGTGATCGCCCGCATCAAATTCCTGGAGACCTTGCTGGTCTCGATCTATGCCAACGACCAGAAGATCACCGACCGCGTTACCGAGATCAGCAATCTCCTCAAGCAGTACCGCACCTCCTTTTCAAAGCTGACCGAGAACGTGAAGGTCATCGTCAAGCTGAACGGCGAGATGACCAAGACGGCCGCGTCCATTCTCAAGCTCTCGGGTGAGCTGCGGTCGGAGCTGACGGCGGATCAGCAGCGCATCGAAGTGAGCGCCAATGCCACCATTGGCGACACCGAGCGGACGATGCTGATGATGGCGCTCGGCGGCCTCGCCATTGGTGCCGCGTTGGCCTGGATGCTGGGCAATGGCATTTCACGTCCGATGATCGCGATGTGCAAGGCGATGCGCGAGCTTGCCTCGGGCAATTTCGACGTCGTGCTGCCGGGCCTGGGCCGCAAGGACGAGATCGGCGAGATGGCCGGCGCCGTCGAAGAATTCAAGGTCCAGGCCGTGGCCAAGGCCGAGCGCGACGCCGCGGCCAACGAAGCCCAGAATAAAGAAGCGAGCGCTGCTCGCCGCTCCGAACTGATCCGCTTCGCCGACGATTTCGAGAGCGCGGTTGGCGCCATCGTCTCCAACGTCTCGGCTTCCGCCGTGCAGCTGGAATCGGCGGCCTCGACGCTGACCCGCACCGCCGAGACCACGCAGAGCCTGTCGAGCCAGGTCGCCGACGTCTCCGAGCAGGCCTCCAGCAACATGCAGTCGGTCGCAACCGCGACCGAAGAGCTTTCAGCCTCGGTCGAGGAGATCGGCCGTCAGGTGCGCGATTCCAGCCGCATTGCCGAAGCTGCCGTGGTGCAGGCAAAGGAGACCGATAATCGCATTGGCAAGCTCTCGCATGCCGCCCAGCAGATCGGCGAAGTCGTCAAGCTCATCACCGCGATCGCCGAGCAGACCAATCTTCTGGCGCTCAACGCGACCATCGAGGCGGCACGCGCCGGCGAAGCCGGCCGCGGCTTTGCAGTGGTCGCCAGCGAAGTGAAGTCGCTTGCGAGCCAGACCGCGAAGGCCACCGACGAGATCTCCTCGCACATCACGGGCATGCAGGGCGCCACCGCCGAGTCGGTTGCGGCGATCAAGGAGATCGGCGCGACCATCGGCCAGATCTCGTCGATCTCGACATCGATTGCGAGCGCAGTAGAGCAGCAAGGCGCGGCGACGCAGGAAATCGCGCGCAGCGTCCAGACCGTCGCACAGGGCACTCAGACCGCCGCCACCGACATCGGTCAGGTCAACCGCGGCGCAGCCGAAACCGGCTCGGCCTCGGAAGAGGTGCTGCATTCGGCCAAGACGCTGTCGTCCGAAAGCACCCGCCTGCGCGCTGAGCTCGACCGCTTCATGGGGAATATCCGGGCGGCGTAGGGGCAATCCCGCCAATGTCGTCCTGGCGAAAGCCAGGACCCATGACCCCAAGGCGGAGTTGTCGGGCGAACTGCCCACTCCGAGTCATCGCCAAACTGCTCCCTGGGGTAATGGGTCCTGGATCAGCGCTTCGCTTGTCCAGGACGACCTAGCGCTCACTCCCTCCCGAACGCCCGCTTCAGCTCCACCTTTGCCCGCTCCAGCCGCGTGCGCTGCGTCTGCGGCAGCGTCTTGCCGGCGCGGTTGATGTAGAACGTCAGCATCGACAGCGCTGAGCGGTAAGCGCCGGTTTTGCGGCGCGCGCTGTGCTCGGCCGAGCGCTTCAACGAAGTCGCGATCTTCTTCGCGCTGGTCAGCTTGAACACGCCTTGTTTGAGGTCGAGCGCGTCGCTCTCCTTCGTCACGCGCTGTGACCAGCGCTTCGGTGCGGTGCGTTTGGTGCCCTTGCGCGCCGCTGTTCTGCGAGAATGTGTCGTCTTTCTGGCATGAGCCATGCGTCAACTCCTTGCGGCTCCGGCGAAAACCGGCGGCGCGAACGGTCGTTCCACGGGAACCTGCCCTAACCGCAGACGTTGTCGCAGGTGGCAGGCGGAATGCCGCACCCCCTTGATCGGATCGCCCCCGTCCACGCCACGTGAACCGGGGCCATGTCCATTGGTCAGATGCAACAACGCGATGGAATTGCAGCGAAGCCCAGCGCCGAACGATGGACCTGTGGTCTCCAAGGCGGTCGCGAAGGCGGCCGCGGCCGATCGCATCATCGAAACCAGCATTCCCGCACGACTTGACGCGCTGCCGTGGAGCGGCTTTCACACCCGCGTCGTGCTCGCGCTCGGCATCACCTGGATTCTGGATGGGCTCGAGGTGACGCTGGCCGGCGCGCTCTCCGGCGCGCTGAAGCAGAGTCCCACCCTGCATTTCTCCAATCTCGATCTCGGCATAGCCAATTCCGCCTATCTCGCGGGCGCGGTGCTCGGCGCCCTCGGTTTCGGCTGGCTGACCGATCGCATCGGCCGCAAGAAGCTGTTCTTCATCACGCTGGCGCTCTATCTCTCGGCGACGGCCGCGACCGCTCTGTCATGGGATGTCGCGAGCTACGCGCTGTTTCGCTTTCTCACAGGTGCCGGCATTGGCGGCGAATATACCGCGATCAATTCGACCATCCAGGAACTGGTGCCCGCGCGCTATCGCGGCTGGACCGATCTCGTCATCAACGGCAGCTTCTGGATCGGTGCCGCGATGGGCGCGGTGGCGGCTATCGTGCTGCTCGATCCCGCGGTGATCGGCCCCGATCTCGGCTGGCGTCTCGCTTATCTCATCGGCGCGGCCATCGGCCTCGTCGTGCTCTTGATGCGGATGTGGATTCCGGAGAGTCCGCGCTGGCTGATGATCCACGGGCGTCCCGACCAGGCCCACGCCATCGTCGACGAGATCGAACGCTCGGTGATCGGACACGACCAGGATACGAGCGAGGCGCGCTTCGCCAAGATTCGCCTGAAAATGCGGAGTCACACGCCGATCCGCGAGGTCGTGCACACGCTGTTCTCGGTCTATCGACAGCGGGCGATGGTCGGCCTGGTGCTGATGATCGCACAGGCTTTCTTCTACAACGCTATCTTCTTCACCTTTGCGCTGGTGTTGACCGACTTTTACGGGATCAGCGCCGATCACGTCGGCTGGTATCTGCTCCCCTTCGCGGCCGGCAACTTCCTCGGTCCGCTGCTGCTCGGTCGCCTGTTCGATACGCTCGGCCGCCGTACCATGATCATGTTCACCTATGGGACGTCGGGCCTGTTGCTGGCGCTGTCGGGCTATCTGTTCTCGATCGGCGCCTTGAGCGCGCAGGGGCAGACCATCGCCTGGATGGTGATCTTCTTCTTCGCCTCGCCCGCTGCGAGCGCCGCCTATCTCACCGTCAGCGAGACCTTTCCCTTGGAAGTCCGCGCGCTCGCGATCGCCGTGTTCTATGCGGTCGGCACCGGCATCGGCGGCGTGATCGGCCCCGCGTTGTTCGGTGCGCTGATCGACACGGGATCACGCACGAGCGTGTTCGCAGGCTATCTGCTGGGGGCATTCCTGATGATCGCGGCCGCGATCGTGGCGTGGCGCTATGCCGTCTCGGCGGAACGCAGATCGCTCGAAGAAATCGCACGGCCGCTTGCTTCCATGGAGTAGACTATGAAATCGGAACTGGCTGAATTGGATCAAAAGCGCACCATGGTCGACGATGAAGCGCCCGATGCGGTGCCGGTGCCTCACGCGCTCGTGCCGCATCTCAATGAAACAGCGATCCTGCTCGACATCGACGGGACGCTGCTCGACCTGATGCCGACGCCGCGTGAGGTGTGGGTGCCGCCAGGCCTGTCGGAAACACTGAACCGGTTGACGGAGCGCACCTCGGGCGCGCTGGCGATGGTCAGCGGCCGTTCGCTCAATGACATCGATCTGATCTTCGCGCCCGATGTCTTTCGCGCCGTCGCCGGCCACGGCGCGGAAATGCGGCTTTCCATTGACAATGAAGCCGATGCCATCGGTGCGCCGCCGCTGGACAAGGAGCTGAAGCGGCGGCTCGCGGCGGTTGCCAAGCTCAGTCCCGGCATTCTGCTCGAAGACAAGGGCTATTCGCTGGCGCTGCACTACCGCCTTGCGCCGCATGCGGAGAAGGCGATCTATGAAGCCGTTTCGCTGATCCGCGCCGACCTGCCCAATGCGCCGATCGAGGTGCTGCCCGGCAAGTTCGTTTGCGAGATCAAGCATTCCGGTTTCACCAAGGCGACCGGGGTGCGCGAGTTGATGAAGCACGAGCCTTTTAAGGGACGCCGTCCGATCTTCATCGGCGACGACGTCACCGACGAAACCGTGTTCGCGATCATGCCCGACATGGACGGGCTCGCCTTCTCGGTCGGTCGCCGCGCCAGGGGTGTCAACGGGCACTTCGACGCGCCGAACGATGTGCGCGCGTTCCTTGCGCGGCTGCTCGACGACTCACGGTTGGAATAAGGCGCCGACATCGCGAAGCCACATTATCGCGCGCGCAATCCCCTGGCGCGCTCGCTTCGTGCTGCGCGCCGACGGTTCCGAAACCGAGTTTGTGCAGCGAAAACGTCAGGTTCCCTGGAGGTAAACCGGTTCCAACGCGCTCGCCCGATTTTGGTTTCAATTGGTGCAAAGGATGATCAGGAACCATATTGATGAACGGCAGTTAAATGGGGTGGAATGAAACAGGAGGGGACGACCTGTGAACTTAGTCGTCGTTTCGAATCGCGTCGCGCGCGGCAAACCCAACGAGCCCATGACGGGCGGTCTCGCGGCGGCCTTGTTACCTGTCGTAGAACATTCGGGCGCGATCTGGGTAGGTTCCTCGGGCCGTGTGCGTGACGGTCATCAAAAGGAGCCGTTCGCCGAGATCGAAGCACTGGGTTCGGGCGCGATCGCGACGTTGGATCTGCCGGCGGCGCACTATGGAGGCTATTACGAAGGCTTTGCCAATTCGGCTCTGTGGCCGGCGCTGCATTCGCGCAGCGATCTGATCCGCGTCTCGCGCGACGACTACGTCAGCTATCGCGAGGTCAACGCCTTCATGGCGCGCGCCTTGATGCGTTTCCGGAAAGCACAAACCGCGTTCTGGGTGCAGGATTATCATTTCCTCGCGCTCGGCGCGGAGCTGCGCGACCTCGGCGTCGACGATCCGATCGGCTTCTTCCTCCATACGCCATGGCCGGTCGCCGCGGTGATGCAGGGCGTGCCCAATCATCGCGAGCTGATCACGGCGATGCTGGCCTACGATCTGATCGGCTTCCAGACCCATGACGATTGCCAGAATTTTCTCGGCTATGTCGCGAGCGAACTCGGCCTCGCCGTCGAAGACGGCGTTGCGATCTCGCAGCATGGCCGAACGCGCTGCGAGGTGTTTCCGATCGGCATCGACGCCGAGAAGTTCGCGCAATACGCGGCGAAATCGGCGTCGCATCCGGACGTGTCGCGGCTGCGCCGCAGCCTCAACGGTGAGCGGCTCGCGATCGGCGTCGACCGGCTCGATTATTCCAAGGGCCTCGTCAACCGCATCAGCGCGTTCGATCGACTCTGGACCGATCATCCGCAATTTGCGCGCAGCATTTCGCTGTTGCAGATCGCAAATCCCTCGCGCGGTGCCATCGAAGCCTATGGCAATTTGCAGAACGAGGTTGCGCGGCTCGTGTCCGACGTCAATGGCCGCCACGGCGAGGCCGACTGGACACCGATCCGCTATCTCAACAAGGGTTTTAGCCAGGCCGTGCTGGCGGGTCTCTACCGCACCGCGCAGATCGGCGTCGTGACCCCGCTGCACGACGGCATGAACCTTGTCGCCAAGGAATACGTCGCCGCGCAAAACCCGGCCGATCCCGGCGTGCTGGTTTTGTCGAAATTCGCCGGCGCGGCCAACGAACTCGACGCCGCGCTGCTGGTCAATCCGCACGACATCGACGGCATGGCGCGCGCGATCGCGGTCGCTGCCGCGATGCCGCTCACCGAGCGCAAGATGCGCTGGGATGCGATGATGAAGAAGCTGCGCGGCCACACCATCCAGCAATGGTCTGCGGATTTCGTCGCTGAGCTGGAGAAGTGCCGGACCGAGAAGGCCGCGGTCGCGCCGCTCGCCAACCAGCCGCCGCAAGCGCTGCGCTGGCTCAAGTCGGCGATATCAGGTGTGCGGTTGATCTAGTCTTCTTCTCCCCGTTTTTTCGGGGAGGGCAGGGGCGAACACGAGAACCTCAATAGCAATACGACACGCCCTCCAGAATCGCGCACTGCCGCTTGTTCGGCGCGTTCGGATCGTCGAGCGGCACCATGCCCTTGCCTTGGCCGACGAACACGCCTGGCCCGACATGCACCGACCTCTTGTTGCCGATGATGACGCTTTGATGCGGCGTCGAGCTCGAACGCGTGCCGTCCGGCCAGAGGATTGAGTCTCCCGAAAGCATCCCGCGCCGTCCGTCGTCGCAGCTGACGTCGAGCCCTTGCCGGGTGCAGACCTGTGCGGCGGCCGGTCCGGCGAAGGCGGCGGCAAGGGCCGAAATCAGGCTCAGCGCAGCGATGGTGTTGCGGATGGTCATGGTGCCCCCGGACGTGTTTGACGGTCTTGAGTGAATCGTCGCGCCAAACCCGCCACCGGTTCAGTTGGCGGGCGGTTCCGAGCGGTGGCGCCGCGCCTGATATTATCTATAAAATACAACACCTTACGGAAAAATCACCCGATTTCCCCGCGATCCCTTGCAAAATCATCGGCGCCCCTTCAAGAGAGTGCGCTCCGGAGAGATGGCCGAGTGGCTTAAGGCGCACGCTTGGAAAGCGTGTGTGCGGGAAACCGTACCGTGGGTTCGAATCCCACTCTCTCCGCCATACGGGCCGAAAAGTCTTTGTTTTCCAACGCTTCGTGAAGCTGGCTGTACGCCAGCCCATATTCTAGCCCATACCGCCAGCGACCTGGAAAACAAGCTTCCCGATTATGACTGCAATCGGCCGGCGCGTCGCTCGCAGAGGACGCTCCATGGACCTTTCGGATCAAGGAGTTGGTATCGCCACCAAACTAACTTGGCCGCCGCCAAAGCCACGCTATACGCAGCTTTCCCACCCTGTTATTGTGCAGAGGGAACGAAATCAAACTTAAAGTAGTGCGGAGCATTTTGAGCTAAAAATATTGCCAGAGGGAGAGCAACGTGAGGATCGCGGATTGGCTGAACGCGGTCGGGCTGGCCGAGTATATTGCCTCATTCGAGGCGAACCACATAGATTTGGACCAACTAAGCGAATTGACTGACGCCGACTTGAAGGAAATCGGTGTCATAGCTTTGGGTCATAGACGAACCCTACTCAAGGCGGCGAAAGAGCGTTCGTTCTTCCCCGCTCGCAACGATGGAGGAGATTATCCATCATTCTCCTCCGAGCGCCGCCACTTAACAATTCTGTTTCTCGACGTCGTCGATTCGACTGCTCTTGCAACGGCGGTTGATCCAGAAGATTTGAGCGATACTATTGGGCGTTTCCAAAAAGCCGCGATCTCTCAGATTAATTCTTTTGAAGGTTACGTCGCGCGATCGTTTGGTGACGGCCTGCTTGCCTATTTTGGGTGGCCGAGAGCGCACGAAGACGATCCACAAAGGGCGATCCTCGCGGCTGACGCCGTTCACCGTGCGATCAGTGAGTTGCGTCGGCCGGATGGGAAACCATTGTTTGCTCGCGCAGGAGTGGCAACTGGATGGGTAGTGCTGGGTGATATCGGCGGCGCCGCAAAGGATGAGGTCGTCGGAGAAACACCCAATCTGGCCGCCAGATTGCAGTCTGTCGCAGCGCCGGGACAAACTGTTGTTGCTTCTTCGACTGCGGCTCTTCTTGGTGACGAATTTGCTTTGCAGGATCTTGGTCCCCAAACGCTGAAAGGCTTCGAAAACAATCCGCGAGCCTACGCCGTTACTTCCCTCAAGCAGCCCGCGCGTTTTCAATCTCGAGCATCCCGAACCACACCCCTTGTGGGACGAGCCAGCGAGATCGAGTTGCTGTGCGATCTATGGTCTAAGGCAAAGCGTGGCCAGGGCCAATCGCTCATCCTGACGGGAGAAGCGGGCATTGGAAAGAGCCGGGTAATTAAAGAACTGCTTGATCAGATCCGCAGCGATCGTCAGGTCACAATGCGGTATCACTGTTCCCCCTACTATCAAAACAGTGCTCTTAGACCGATGATCGTGCAACTGTCGGAGGCTGCTGCCTTTCTGCCGGAGGACGATGCAGTAGACCGCCTGAATAAACTGAGAGAGCTCCTGAGAGTAACGAACGCCAGCGATGATGCTGTCTGGTTAATAGCCGAACTCCTGTCCATCCCTTCATCTGGCCATATGAGCCCATTGCAACTCGCCCCCATTCAGAAGCGTCAACACACGTTTTCTGCGCTTGCTGACCAATTCCGTAGTCTTGCTAAGGGTGCGACTGTGCTCGCCATCGTCGAAGATGCTCACTGGATCGACCCCACCACTGCAGAATATCTTGACCTGATTGTTAGATCGATCAACGAAGTGTCTGCGCTGGTAATTGTGAGCGGGCGACTAGAATATAGGCCACCAACTAGTTGGCAGCAGTTGCCAAGCTCCAACTATCTTTTGCTCAAAGCTATGAGCGAGGACAACACTAAGGCTCTGGCCGAGAAAGTTGCGGGTGCATCATTGCCAACCCGGGTGACTGCGGAGATCGCAAGCAGGACTGACGGCGTGCCCCTCTTCGTAGAGGAATTGACGAAAGGCCTAGTTGAGAGTGGTCTCCTGAAATACGATGGTCATAGTTATGAGTTGACGGAGGCGCCCCTCCCGCTCGCCATTCCCTCTACACTTCAGGACAGTCTAACCGCGCGGCTTGATAACCTGCCGAGATCGAAGTCGATCGCTCAGATCGGAGCGGCGCTGGGCCGTGAATTCAGAGTAGACCATCTCGCGGCCATCACCGGACTGCCAGTATCATCCATAAAGGAGCAAGTGAACGGCCTCGAATCTGCTGGATTGGTGTTCGAGCGGCGTGCCCCGCTCGATGGGACATATGTTTTTAAGCACGCGCTCGTGCAAAGCGCTTCCTACGAAAGCCTGCTGCTATCAAAGCGGAAATCCCTGCATGGTCATATCGCGGAGATCCTGACGGCTCAGTTTCCTGAATTTTGCGAGAATGAGCCCGAGGTAATAGCTGCGCACTGGTCGCGGTCAGTTAGTCCTTCCAAGTCCGCTACGTTCTGGCTGCGGGCCGGTCAGAATGCCTTGAAGCGTTCGGCCTATTTGGAGGCACTAAACAACTTGCGAAACGGTTTAGAATTTCTTAGCGCGGGCGCAACATGTGCTGAGAATAGCCGCATTGAGTTCGATCTCAATCTGTGCGCGGGCCAGGCATCCTACGTCATCAACGGGCCTGCTGCTGAACAGACGACGAAGGCTTACTCTCGTGCGCTTGAACTGATCGAACTCGTGGATCAGCCCGACCAGCGCTTCGATCTGCTCTATGGCATATTTTCCGGGTATCACTTCGCCTCAAAGTTTGATTTGGCTCGTGAGCCTGCCGACAAGATGTACGAGATCGCAACCAAGATGAACGATGACGGTCACATCTGTCAGGCTCATCGTATGTTGGGCTACCTCAACTTCTTTGAAGGCAAACTAGTTGCCGCTATCGGCAACTTTGAGGCCCTAGCATCCCTTTACAAGCCTGAATTGCATGCGCCAATGGCAACGCGCTACGGAGCCGATTGTCTCGTCGCTGCAAGAGGTTTCGAAGCAGTGGCGCATGGAGTTTGCGGCCACCTGGATACAGCGCAGCGATTGGCTGAGCAGAACGTGGCTTATGCAAGACAACTAAACCATCCTCCAAGCCTCGGGTGGGCGTTCGCCGCAGGGGGCTATCTGAATTACTTACTTGATAAGCCCGAGGCGGCGCTGAAATACGTCGAAGAAGGTGCTCGCTACTGCGAGATCAACAACGTGGCGGTCTGGGGCATCCACTGCCGATTGTTCGAGGCTTGGGTGAAGTCGTCATCCTCTACAAACGTGGGCTCATCCATCGAGGCCATGAGGAAGGGCATTACCAACGCGAACTCCCGTATTTCTCTCGGAGTTCCTCTTTTTAGGGCGGCACTTGCCGAGTTGCTGTTGACGACAGAGCAAATTGATTCAGCCATTCAAGAAATTGACGTTGCTCTAAGCGAACTAGAGTCGACAGGGCAGCGCTTTTTTGCCCCTACAGTGTACTATGTAAAAGGAAGCTGTTCTCGCAAACTCGGACAGGCGCATGCGGACGACAGTTTGGCATGGTACGAGAAATCTGCTTTGGCTGCCCGCGAGATGCGCGCCAGCTTCCTTGAATCAAAGGCCCTGAGTGCGCTAGCGCAAAAGTGAGCTGATGCCCTCAGCAATCGCGGGAGCAATAACGTCAACACTTTCTGTCCGCAGTTCAGAATGCAACGGAAAATGGGGAGACCGGCGTACCGTGTCGTATCAACTATTGAATGAAGTAAGCTCTGGAATTCGTAGCAACATACCAATCGATTGTATGAGGACGTAGTTTCCTTGGAGGGAGAATGCGCTCGGCGAAGGATTTTGCTTTTGATTTCGTTTCGAGCTACCCATCATTCTGGCGGCTCCTGAGCAAGTGGGAATGGTTGAGGCGGCTCCTCAATCGGCTCTTCATTAATATTATAACGAACTCCTCTAAACCGAGGCCGTACCCGCTCTCGCTGTGGGGTGCAAAGACACCCGGAGTCAGCGACGTCTACACATCGTGGACGGGGCTCGTCGATCGTTCCTATAGCGGGCGTCACTTGCCGCCAGACTTAGATGAGAATGTCAATTGCCTTCCAGACGTCGCGGATGTCGGCGCATTATTTGTTCGAGGCCCCGACCAACTGCCGTGTCCAAAGAGCACAGCTCTGTTCTGTTTCTTTGCGCAGTGGTTTACGGACAGCTTCCTGCGAACTGATCCAAATGACTTTAGAAAGAACACGTCGAACCATGAGATTGATCTCTGTCAGATCTATGGCCTATCGGCAGCGGACACGGCCCTCCTCAGGGCAAACAAGCGGGGTCGCCTGAAGAGCGTGAAAATAAAGGACGAGGAGTTTCCGCCGCCACTGTTCGAGGAAGACGGTAAATATGTCCGTCCGGAGTTCGTCGGTCTATCTTACATCGATCCAAGGACGAAAGATTTCCGCAAGGCGCTCGACGACCCCTTCAACACTCCCAATAGGAAAAAGCGGCTCTTCGTCTCCGGTCTCGAACGCGGCAACTCGACTATCTTTTATAGCGCGCTAAACACGATATTTCTGCGGGAGCACAATCGTCTGTGCGAGGAACTCGCAGCCGCACATCCCGAATGGAACGATGACGATGATCGGCTATTCGAGACGGCGCGGAACGTCAATATTGCGCAACTGCTGAAGATCATTATCGAAGACTACGTCAATCATCTTTCCTCAGCCCAGCTCAAGTTCTCGCTCGAGACCGGCTTTTCAGAAAAGCAGGCTTGGTATCGCGCCAATCGCATCTGCGCGGAATTCGATCTGCTGTATCGCTGGCATGCGCTGGTGCCTACAGAACTGGAAATGAGCGGCCGGCGATTTCCTGACAGCATATTCCGTTACAACAACAAGTTTCTCGTCGATGTCGGCCTGGCCTCAGCGTTCGACGCGGCGTCCAGTCAGGGTGCGGGAAAGATCACGCTGCACAATACAGCGCCTTTTCTGATCAATGCCGAAGTCGAGGCAATTAGGAAATCCCGTGCCTGGCGGCTCCGCTCATACAACGAGTACCGGGAGCGTTTCGGGTTGCAGAAGCTGATTTCTTTTGATGAGCTGACGGACGATCGCAGGCTGCTGAAGGAACTCAAGACCCTGTACGGACATGTCGATCGCGTCGAACTGCTTGTCGGTCTGTTGGCTGAAAGCGACGAGGACACGGTGCTCGGCAAGCTGATGACCCTGATGGTTGGCGTCGACGCCTTTTCCCAGGCACTAACCAATCCTCTGCTTGCTGAAAACGTCTACAACGAAGACACGTTCACAAAGACCGGCCTCAAGAGTATTGCGAACACCTCTTCGCTCGCGGATATTGTCCATCGCAACAACGTTGCTGCCAATGCAAAGGTCACCTTCGGGGGCGAGGATCCGCCCGGCTCCTACGGCTGGCCACTGGTTGGGGCCGCCTGGGGCCTGCTCGATTTCTTCTTCATTAGCGGGTGGTTGGAATTCCTTCGAAAGCGTCAGCGCAAATACGGAAAGACCGTTTTCAAGACCAACCTGTTCGGCCCGACGATTATGGCGCTGGATCATCGCGCCATCGTTCCTTTGTTTGCATCCAAAGATCTTGTGCAAGACCTGCCGGTCGCCGGCTTCAAGTTCCAGCTTCCGCCCATGGCGCTGGTGGGCAACGTATCGCCAAGCATCTATGAATCCGGGTCGGAACACGATTGGCCGAAATCCCTTTACCTCGACCTTCTGAAGCAGCGTTCGAAGACCCTCGCGGCGTCGTTCGATGCTGTTGCAGGCGAATTCTTCAACCGATGGTCGGCGAAAAAGACCTTCAGCTTTCGCGATGAAATCGAGGACTTCGTCGTTGCGCTGATCTTCCAATGGATGCTCGGCCAGCGACCGGTGTTGACCGAGGTACGTGAGCTTTACAGCGGCATATTCACGCATACCTTTTTGTCGATAACACGCTTCATTCCCGGATCTGCGTATTCCAGAGCACTGAAGATCTTTCCGCGGCTTCTGGCCTTCGTGAAACAGACTCCGGCTTTTCCCGAGATCGTGGACCTTGCCAAGGGACACAAGATCACCGACGAAGATGCGCTCGCCAAGCGGGTGACATTCCTGTTAGGGATGAATTCCTTTCTCGGCACGCAGTCCCTCCTGAAATCCATCGTTGGAGAATTTGCGCTGCGACGTGAACTGTGCGCCGAGCTACGCAAGGAAATGGATGAGGTGCTGGGATCGGATCTAAAGCTGCCGCCCGATCTACAATGCCTCCACAGACTTAAAATGCTCGATCGTGTGCTTCGCGAAATTCTGCGGCTACATCCGCCCGTATTCTTTATCCCCGGACGGGCGACGCGCGATCGCATCCTAGATTCGAGTTCAGGAACATTCCGCCTTCGCAAGGGCGAGCTGGTGTTGGGTGTGCTGCCGTTGGCGCAAAGGGACGAAGCGAATTTTACACAACCCGACGAATTCATGCCCGGCAGGTTCATGGATCCAGCGGCTTCGCAACACCTGATCTGGCCCCGCGGGCTTCACGACGCAGCCGTTGCTCCCAATGACCGTACATGTCCAGGCAAGGACCTAGCGTTAATCATCGCCAAGCTGTTCTGTATTACTCTGCTGCGCAAAGCCTCGTGGGAGCTGAAGCAACCGCCGACCTGGAATACGAGGTATTTCAGCCTCAATGTTGCTGCCCCCGAGGGAGACCTAATTGTCGGCGGATTCGAATATCGCGGAGAGAGTGCTATTGCCACGCCCGTTAGGGGAGCGGGTGAGCGCGATGAAGCTGGCTAAGGCTCGTTCCATCAGCCGCCTGCGCCTGGACAAAGGTTTGATGCCGCCCGGTGCAGTAGAAACTCGTGATCGTCCTTTCCGCCAGTGACCTCTGTTCCGACTCCGTCGTCCATATCCTTCGTGCCGCATGCCACCATTCTAATCCGTTCGTCCTGCTTTATTCGTTCGCCGTTTGCGCCGAACGCGGGCTGAGCGCCGAGGCGCATCAGCAGACTAGACGGCGGACGTGTGCTGAGTCGGACCCCACCCCCGTCGCATTCGATGGCGCATCGAAGTTCTTCCCCCTCGTGCCGACACATTCCTGCGTTGTTTAGGGCCTTGTGCTCCCCACGCCTCTGGATCCAGATAGAAAACCAAAGAGTGCGAGGATCCGGGGGACTCGGGTAAATGCGCAACTTGACCGCTGTAACAAGCTGGTCAGGGTGTTTGGCCAGATGGTGGTCGTCATACGCACGGGTAAAGCATCCCAGGAAGTCCTGCGATGTGTAGGGTTGATCGGCATTAGTTCGAACTGAAGATTGAGGCGAAGCAAAGTTCAGATCGGCGATCGAATTGATGGTGTCTTGCTCGTTGCCTTCAATTTCCTTCATCCGACTGCGGTAACCGAATTTGGCAGCCAACATGTCGAGACTTTCTTGTTTGCGGAGATAGTCGTGGCAAATGCGCAGATAGAGATCGATAGAGGACCTGTTGTACCTTGAATGAAGAAACGGTGGCCCTTGCGGCGTGATGCGATTTGGGAATGAAATCATCGCTTCAAATTACATCGAATGAGCGTGCCATTCTGTTCAAAGTCAGCGTAACCTTGCGTGGCCGTACAGAAATCGAATGAAGCTCCTTCCTTCTCGGCGTGCCAACCAAATTTCCCGCAATCCTCATTTTCTTTAATTTTGTAGGTGGTCCCCTTCCATTCGAGGGTGTTTTGCGTGTCGTTCACTTTTAGGGGAAAAGTTCTTCCATGGTCCTTGCAGACATAGTTGTAGGTGTCTGCATGTGCCGACGCCGTCGAAATCACAACGTAGCGCGCTTATGATAGTGAGTTTCATTTCTTTGCATTCCCCTTCTATACCCAGATGATTTTATCGCACTCAAAAATGCAGACGTCGTCACACTCGCCCTCTGCAGCCGACTTCCGAAGGCGCCGAGCATCTACCTCGACTTTCATTGAGCAGTCAGCATTCAAATTGCAGACAGACAGGATCCGCTTTGCGTTCTCGCTCGACGCATTTCTAATCGAGCACTGATTGACGCCGTGCCCAATCTCCAGCCACGTAGGGCCGGCTGAATCGGTCCGAATGTTCCAGAGTTCGCCCGAACAGGTAAAGGTCTTCAGAGGAGCCTCGCCCGCGATTGCCTCCATTTCCCAAACCGTGCATCCCGCCGTCGCTACAGAGAGTGCAAGAAGTGGCAACGTTACCGCGGAACACACCGTCGACCGCAAACCCATACTATTCCCCATTTTATCGGCAGATCCTCTTCAGAATGCCAGTGACGTCGCCGCGATACTCGTATTTCGTCGCTTCACCAGGCAGAATGACGCGAATGGACTTGATGGTTTGACGCTCTTTCGGGAAGGCGACGGTCGTGAAATACGTATCTCCGGTTCCGCTCTCCATGAGCTTCCAGTTTCGCTCTTCGCAAGTCTCATTGGTGCACAAGTACAGGCTCAATTCTTCGTCCTTCCTATTTCCGATTCGTTTCAGCTCAGGAGGCAGCCTGTCTCCTCCAACATACAGGCCGAGCTGGACTTTCTGTGAGGTGCCGATGTTTCGGCAGCCGATCAGGGCCAAGTTGAACCGCCCCGCTTCTCCGAGCTCTAATTCGGCATCAAGCCCGGCTCCGCCTTCGCCTTTTTGCGAAGGTAGACGTTTGCGGCAAATGACTCCTCAGAGATGAATCCGCCGAGTGCGGCAACACTCAAATACAGTATCGCAATCCCTCTGTGTGCGCGGCTGATCATTTATCGTCCTCAAGTAAGCTGCATGAGGCCCGCATCTCCCCGATCGGCCGTTGGCCGTTCAACAGGGTCTCTGTGTAAGTGAACGAGTTTTGACCAGGGGTTTGAAGTAGATCGGCTCTCATGCTCCACGCTGGAGTCCGGGCTGGAACGAGCCGCGGACTTGTCCCGACCCAAAACACTCTGTTGGTTGTCAAAGCGCCATGAAATTTGACGGTGTCGAAGAGCTCAGTTGGCTTGGACTGCCTGCCGTCGTTGTAGTTGTGAACGATGGTTGCGGGGACATTCAATCCTCCACCATTGTTAAACGAAGCGCAGATTGTTATCGAGCTGACTTCCTTGAAAGCGGCGATCCAGAACTCGCTGTGGCCGGATGCGAAGGTATTCTTGTTGACCTTGCACGTCAGGTTCCAGTCTTCAAATGCGTCATGTCCACAAGCCTCCTTGTACACGATGACCTCTGCTCGGCCGATTGAGCAGTTGATGGCGGTGCAAATCGTTGCGATGCCGCAAGCCATGAAGAAGTGTGTTAGCCTCATCCAGTGATTCCTTTCCTTACAATTCGGGCGCGTTCCGGCGGATCGGTCGCGGTTATGTCAGAGCTCGGGCAGGCTCCGGCGGGCCACCGCCTCCTCTGATTCAATAGCGGCCGGTCCGCTTGTAGTTCAAGCAGCGCTTGAGCATCTCGGCTGTCTCCATGCGGCTAACCGCGCCGCCGTTGACCGTTTTGCTGATCACCGGCACCGTCTCGTCGACGAAGCCCGCGATGTCGCCCTTGCCGTCGGGGGTCCGCGTGCGCTGGAGTACGTTCAACCGATCGCCCGACGGCATCTGCACGATGGTCTCCTCGGCCGCCATAAGACGAAGCATGTTGTCGCGATAGAAGTCGTCGAGGTCGATGAAGAGGGCGCCGTTCTTGAACTCGCCCTGAGCCTCGAAGGTGTTTTTGCGCTCGTTCAGGGCGACGTTCAGGGGCATCTTCGGGATCCAGTCGGACCTCGCCACACCCTTCAGATCGATCCATTCCGGGAAATGGAAGACGACGTAGTCGGGATGCTTCGCCGAGCGCTGGCAGCCGAAGTCGTAGATGTTCTTCACGCTGCCGGGTTCAGTCTCGATTTTGCCGTCGATCACCGAGATCGCGTAGCGGCGGAAGATCAGGACGTCGTCCTCGCGGATGTTGTTGGCGAGCTGGTACCATTTCGGAGGGGTCACGAACAGGACCCGGGCCAGCCCGATCGGGCCGTCCGCGGCGGCGGGGGACGGAAGCAGGGCCGCAAGTGCCAAAACGGCCGTGGCGGCGGTCATCTTGCGGTTCATTACGAAGCAATCCTGTCGTTGGCGTGGGCCCACCATCGCGCACACCGAGAGGTCACGCAGGAAGTGCTCGTGCGCGGTTATTCCATCATTCAACCAGTACATGCGTCGTTGGAAAAGAACCAAAGGTGCATGAGCGCTGCCGCGTGCTTCGGCCGCCACAATGCGTCGCGACGGCTCGCCATGCAGAAACGCGCCTGTACACGGTCGCGTGACCTCCATAACTTCCGCGGCGCAATGTGAGGAGATGCGACGTGGCGAAGAAGACGGCGATCAGGAAGAAAACTGCTGCGAAGAAAGCAGCGAAGACCTCCAGCAAGAAAACCGCCGTTCGCAAGGGCAAGGCTGCGAAGGCTGCAACGAAGCCGGTCAAGCAGGCAGCCCCGCGCAAATCGTCCGCACCGCGCCGTCCCAAGGGCCCGGCCTGGCAATGGTCGGCGGTCGAGACCGCAGCCGCAATCCGCTCCGGCGCCATCTCCGCGGTCGAGACCGTCGAGGCGCATCTCGATCGGATGCGTGCCGTCAACCCGAGGCTGAACGCCGTCGTCGTCGATCTCTCGGAGGAGGCGCTGGCTGCGGCGCATGCGGCCGACAAGCGGCGCGCGAAGGGCGGCGAGCTCGGCCTTCTGCATGGCGTACCGATCACGATCAAGGAGAATGTCGATTACGAAGGCCGTCCGAATTTCAACGGCGTGCCGGCGAACAAGGACCTCATCGCGCCGTCGGATTCGCCGGTGGTGCGCAACCTGAAGAGAGCTGGCGCGATTATCATCGGCCTCACCAACACGCCGGAATTCTCCTTCCGCGGGTTCACCGACAATCCATTGCACGGGCTGACGCTCAATCCCTGGGATCCGGATATCACCTGCGGTGGCTCCTCGGGCGGTGCGGGTTCGGCGGTCGCCGCCGGCATCGGCACCATCGCGCACGGCAACGACATCGGCGGCTCGCTGCGCTGGCCGGCGCATTGCAACGGGGTTGCGACCATCAAGCCGACGCAGGGGCGTATCCCGGCGTTCAACGCAAGCGCAACCGCCGAACGGCCGATGCTGGCGCATCTGATGTCGGCGCAGGGGCCGCTCGCCCGCCACGTCGCCGACGTCAGGCTCGGGCTGGAGGTGATGAGCCAGCGCGATCCACGCGATCCCTGGTGGGTGCCGGCGCCGCTGGTCGGACCGAAGCCGAAGGGGCCGATCAAGGTCGCGCTCGCCAGGATTCCTGAAGACATGGACGTCGATCCGCACGTCGCGGCGGCGTTGCGCCAGGCCGCCGATCATCTGGAGCGTTCCGGCTATCGGGTCAGCGAGGTCGAGGTGCCCGACATCGACGGCGTCTGGCAGACCTGGTGCGACATCATCACCAACGAGACGATGGTGATGCAGGAAGCGGGCATGTTGAAGGTGACGTCCGAAGACTTTCACAAGGCGTGGGGCGGCATGAAAGCCAAGGCCAACGTGCTCGACCTCAAAGCCTGGATGCAGGCGACCGCCGCGCGCAACGGCCATATCCGCGCCTGGCAGCTGTTCTTCGAGGAGTATCCGGTGGTGCTGGCACCGACCACGGTGAAGCCGATTCCGGGCCCGCGCGAGGATACTGTCAGCCCCGAGCGCGTGCGCGAGATTTTCTGGGGCGAAATCCGCTTCATCTCCGCGATCAACGTGCTGGGCTTGCCCGGCGCCGTGGTGCCGGTGGCGCTGCACGACGGCAAGCCGATCGGCGTGCAGCTCATTGCCGGGCGCTATCGCGAGGACCTCGCGCTCGATGCGGCGACCGCGATCGAGAAACGCGCCGGCGTGCTCGCCCATCGGCTGTGGGAACAGATGGACTGACAGGGCAGCGAAGTTGTTTCCCTCTCCCCTTGTGGGAGAGGGTGGCTCGCCGCGCAGCGGCGAGACGGGTGAGGGGTCTCTCTCCGCTAACGCAAGCTTGGCCGTATGGATAGAGACCCCTCATCCGGCGCTTCGCGCCACCTTCTCCCACAAGGGGAGAAGGGAGTGCAGCGTGGTCGCTGCCTTCATTAACAATTTGACTTGAATTTTAGCCAATTCCCCAACAAGTGTTAGGGTTACTTCCTCGATCTCTAGACGAATTATTGTCCGCTTTACCACCCGCCTCTAACAGAGGGACGGCGGACAACGCACATGCCTCATACAGGCCAATAAGTGCGGCCCGCTCCACGCGGAGGTGGCACGATGCGCAACGAGACGATCGCTATTCACGCCGGCTACGAGCCCGAAGCCACCACGCACGCGGTTGCCGTGCCGATCTACCAGACCGCGGCCTACGCCTTCGATAGCGCCGATCACGGCGCGGCGCTCTTCAATCTCGAGACCGAAGGCTATCGCTATAGCCGCATCGCCAATCCGACCAGCGCGGTGCTGGAGAAACGTATCGCCGAGCTCGAGGGCGGCGTCGGCGCGCTTGCGGTCGCGACCGGGCAGGCCGCGCTGCATTTCGCCTTCGTCAATGTCGCCGATCACGGCGGCAACATCGTTTCCGTGCCGCAGCTCTACGGCACCACGCACACGCTGCTCTCGCACATCCTGCCGCGGCAGGGCATCACCGGCCGCTTCGCCGAGAGCGACAAGCCCGAGGCGATCGAAAAGCTGATCGACGAGAACACCCGCGCCGTGTTCGCCGAAACCATCGGCAATCCCGCCGGCAATGTCTGCGACATCGAAGCACTGGCGAAGATCGCGCATGCGCATGGCGTGCCGCTGATCGTCGACAATACCGTTGCAACCCCCATCCTGCTCAAGCCGTTCGATTACGGCGCCGACATCGCCGTGCATTCGCTGACCAAGTTTTTGGGCGGCCACGGCACCACGCTCGGCGGCGCCATCGTCGATTCCGGAAATTTCCCCTGGGCCAAGCACGCCGATCGCTTCCCGGGCTACAACAAGCCGGACGCCTCCTACCATGGCCTGGTCTATGCCGAGCGCTTCGGCAAGACGGCCTATATCGAACGCGCGCGCAGCATCTATCAGCGCACCATGGGTTCGGTGCTGTCGCCGTTCAACGCCTTCCTGCTGCTCCAGGGCATCGAGACCGTCGCGCTGCGCATGGAGCGCCACTGCGAGAATGCCCGCAAGGTCGCCGAATTCCTGCGCAAGGATCCGCGCGTCGCCTGGGTCAACTACACCGGTTTCCCGCATAGCCCCTATTATCCGCTGGTGCAGAAATATCTCGACGGCAACGCGTCGTCGCTGTTCACCTTCGGCATCAAGGGCGGCATGGAAGCCGGCAAGTCCTTCTATGATGCGCTGAAGCTGATCACGCGTCTCGTCAATATCGGCGATGCCAAGTCGCTGGCCTGCCATCCGGCCTCGACGACGCACCGGCAGATGTCGGCGGAGCAGCAGCGGGTCGCCGGTGTTTTGCCGGAAACGATCCGCTTGTCGATCGGTATCGAGCATTGCCAGGACATCATCGAGGACCTCGACCAGGCGCTGGAAAAGGCCTGCCCGTCCGCGCGCCTCCAGGCCGCGGAGTAGGCGGCCGCGCCGATGACGATCCTGATCGACAGGGATCAAGCCATATCGAGCCCGACGCTGGTGCCGCGAGCGGGTGATCTGGCGCGCGAGCCCGGCGGCACCGAGCTCACCATTGGCCTGATCAACAACATGCCGGATCCCGCGCTGAAGGCGACCGAGCGGCAGTTCATGAAGCTGCTGCAAGCCGCAGCAGGTCCGCGCCGCGTCCGCTTTCAATGCTTCTCGCTGCCCTCGGTCAAGCGCTCGCCGGAAGCGAGATGGCATGTCGAGAGCGAATATTCGGAACTCACCGAACTCAGGCGCCACAAGTTCGACGGTCTGATCGTGACCGGCGCCGAGCCGATCGCGCCCGAGCTCGACCAGGAACCGTACTGGCGCGACCTCACCGAGCTGATCGACTGGGCCAAGGTCAACACGCGCTCCACGATCTGGTCGTGCCTCGCTGCCCATGCCGCGGTGCTGCATCTCGACCGCATCGAAAGGCGGCCGCTGTCGGCCAAATGTCACGGCATTTTCGACTGCGAGGCCGTGACCAGCGATCCGCTGACGCGGGCCGCGCCTGCGCCGCTCAAGGTCCCGCATTCGCGTCTCAACGAGATCGCCGAGAGCGACCTCGCGCAGGCCGGCTACCAGGTGCTGACGCGCTCGGCAAAGGCCGGCGTCGACATCTTCGTCCGGCAATATGCCAGCCGCTTCGTGTTCTTCCAGGGCCATCCGGAATATGACGCGCTGTCGCTTCAGCGTGAATATCTGCGCGACGTCGGCCGTTACCTCGCGCGTGAGCGCGACAATTATCCGCATTTGCCCGTGAGCTATTTTGACGCTGCGAGCGAAGAGAAGCTGGTGCGCTTCGAGAAGCAGGCAAGGCACCAGCGCCACCCCGCGCTCAGCAACGAACTGCCGGCGCTGAATTTGCGTGCCGATATCGCCGCGGGCAGCGCCGCGGCGGCATTGTTCCGGAACTGGCTGCAATATCTCGGTGCGGAGACCGACGCGTCGGTGCTTGCACGATAGGTCAGGACGGCGGGGTCGACGTTAGGACTAACGAAGTGTGAAGCTTGCCTCGAGCAGCGCACGAATGCTTCAGTGAGGGGCGGGGCAGACAGGAAATGCGAGTCGTGTGGTCGGCACTCCAGGGACGCGTGAGCAATCGGCTGGCCCGGCATTTCCGCGCCGCGCCGCACCGGCTGCCCGCGCATGCGCCCATGGTGAGCTTTACCTTCGACGATGCCCCCGATAGCGCCGCAGGCGAGGGGGCCGGGCTTCTGGAGCAGCATGGCGGCCGCGGCACGTTCTATCTCGCCGGCAGCCTGGTCGATCGTCCCTCGGACCACTGGCACGGGCTGTCAAACGACGCCGTGGTGCGGCTTCACCGGGCCGGACACGAGATTGCCTGCCATACTTTCTCGCACCTGAGTGCGGTCAATCTCGACGAGGCCGCCATGGCCCGCGAGATCGAGCGAAACCGCAGCCATTTTCGCGCCATCGATTCCTCGATCACGCTGGAAAATTTCGCTTACCCCTATGGCATCGCGTCGGTGTGGCGCAAGCCGCAGCTCGCCAAGACCTTCCGCTCGGCGCGCGGCATCCTTCCCGGCGTCAATCGCGACGTCATCGATCTCCAGTTCCTGAGGGCCTCGCCCCTGGTCGATTGCGAGATCGATATTGCCGGTGTCGATCGCTATTTCGACGAGGCGGTCGAGAGCGGCGGATGGCTGATCTTCTACGGTCATGACGTCGCCAACGCGGCGAGCCCGTATGGCTGCACGCCGCACCTGATGCGCCATGCGCTGCAGGCCGCCGGGAAGCGCGACATGCCAATCGTGACGGTCGCGGAAGCGTTGCGAAGGATAGGGGCGTAGCGACTTCTTCCCTTCTCCCCTTGTGGGAGAAGGTGGCGCGAAGCGCCGGATGAGGGGTTGTTTCCGCGAATTCAACTGCAGCAGGCTCACGCGCGGAGAGGTACCCCTCACCCGTCTCGCCGCTACGCGACGAGCCACCCTCTCCCACAGGGGGAGAGGGGAAGACTCGCGTCTCGCTCCGCAAACAGTCTTGCCACGCCTGCGCGGTCATGCGACTGGCCTTGGGACGAATCCCAGGTCCGCCACTCCATGTCCCCTCCTTCCACCGCTCCGCTTCCTGCGCTCCAAAACGGCCGCGATGCGCTGTCGGTGCTGCGTTCGGTGTTCGGCCTGCCCGGGTTCCGCGGCGCGCAGGGCGAGATCATCCGGCACGTCACCGACGGCGGCAATTGCCTGGTGCTGATGCCGACCGGCGGAGGCAAGTCGCTGTGCTATCAACTGCCGGCGCTGCTGCGCGAAGGCTGCGGTGTCGTAGTGTCGCCCTTGATTGCACTGATGCGCGACCAGGTCGCCGCCATGCTCGAAGCAGGCGTCAACGCCGCCGCGCTGAACTCGTCGCTGACCCCGCAGGAAGCCTCCGATATCGAGCGGCGCCTGATCGCGGGTGATCTAGACCTGCTCTATGTCGCGCCGGAGAGACTGGTGACGCCGCGCTGCCTGGCGCTGCTGGCGCGGGCGAAGGTGGCGCTGTTCGCGATCGACGAGGCGCATTGCGTCTCGCAATGGGGGCATGATTTCCGCCCCGAATATGTCGCCTGTCGATCATCGCCGAGCGCTTTCCCGACGTGCCGCGCATCGCGCTGACTGCGACGGCCGACGAGTTGACCCGCAAGGAAATCGTCGAGCGGCTTCAGCTTGCAGACAGTCCGCACTTCGTCTCCAGCTTCGATCGTCCCAACATCCGTTATGAGATCGTCGACAAGCGCAATGCGGTGTCGCAGCTCAAGGATTTCATTCGGGATCGTCACGCGGGCGATGCGGGCGTCGTCTATTGCCTGTCCCGCAAACGCGTGGAGGAGGTCGCTGCCGCGCTCGACGACGCCGGCATTGCGGCGTTGCCCTATCACGCCGGGCTCGACAGCAGCGTGCGCTCGCGCAACCAGGACCGCTTCCTCAACGAGGACGGCATTGTCATCGTCGCGACCATTGCCTTCGGCATGGGCATCGACAAGCCCGACGTGCGCTTCGTCGCGCATCTCGATCTGCCCAAGAGCATCGAGGCCTATTACCAGGAGACAGGACGCGCCGGCCGTGACGGCAAGCCGTCGGCGGCCTGGATGGCCTACGGTCTCTCGGACATCGTGCAGCAGCGCCGCATGATCGACGAGTCGAGCGGCTCCGAGGAATTCAAGCGGGTCTCGATCGGCAAGCTCGATGCGCTCGTTGGCCTTGCCGAAACGCCGCACTGCCGGCGTCGGCGGCTGCTCGCCTATTTCGGCGAGATCGTGATGGGCGAGGGCTGCGGCAATTGCGACAATTGCCTGACGCCGCCGAAAATGCGCGACGGCAAGGTGCTGGCGCAAAAACTGCTATCCTGTGCCTATCGCACCGGGCAGCGTTTCGGCGCGATGCATCTCATCGACGTGCTGATCGGACGCCTGACCGAGAAGGTGACGCAGTTCGGCCACGACAAGCTGACGGTGTTCGGCATCGGACGCGAGCTCAACGAGAAGCAGTGGCGCACGGTGCTGCGGCAGCTCGTGGCGATGGGACATTTGCAGAGTGACAGCGAAGCGTTCGGCGCGCTGAAGCTGACGGATTCGTCGCGCGGCGTGCTGCGGGGCGAAACGGAAGTGTGGCTGCGCGAGGAAGCGCCCGGCGCCCGGATCCGTTCGAGCCGCGCCAAGTCCCGCCGCGGTGATCTGGCGCCGGCGCCCGGCGCGCCGCAGGGCGATGTCGATCCTGAATTGCGTACGCGGCTACGAGCGTGGCGCTCGGATATTGCCCGCGAACGTGGCGTTCCGGCCTATGTCGTGCTGCACGACGCCACCATCGACGGCATCGTTCGCGCATGGCCGACCACGCTGGACGAGCTGCGCAACGTGCCCGGCATCGGCGACAAGAAGCTCGAGCATTACGGCGACGAGCTGCTGCAGATCGTCAGGACGCGGTAGGGCGCGGTGGCGGTTGTTAGCGCGCCAACTCTCTCCACATCGTCATCCCAGACAAGCGCAGCGAAGCGGAGCGCAGATCCGGGATCCATACCGCGTGATTTGTCTTGGGGCACGCGCGACGACGCTCCTCGCCAAACTGCTCCCGGGGTTATGGGTCCCGGCCCCCGTGCGCAATTGCGCACTAGGCCGGGACGACAGCGGTAAATGAGGCGCGAGGTGCGGCCTACCTCAGCCGTTCCTGAACGCATACCCGTAGCCGTTCAGCGCCGGCGCGCCGCCGAGATGGGCGTAGAGGATCTTGGCGCCCTTCTCGAAATAGCCCTTTTGCGTAAGGTCGATCAGGCCCTGCATCGACTTTCCCTCGTAGACGGGGTCGGTGATCATGGCTTCGAGACGCGCGGTGAGGCGGATCGCCTCCTTGGTCTCTTCCGACGGCACGCCATAGGCGGGATACGCGTAATCCTCGATCAGCACGACGTCGTCGGCGACGAGATCCTTGCCGAGCTCGACGAGCTTGGCCGTGTTCTGTGCGATCGAGAGCACCTGCGCCTTGGTCTGCGCCGGGGTGAAGGAGGCGTCGATGCCGATCACTTTTCGCGCGCGGCCATCGGCGGCGAAGCCGACCAGCATGCCGGCATGGGTCGAGCCGGTGACGGTGCAGACCACGATGTAGTCGAACTTGAAGCCGAGCTCAGCTTCCTGCTTGCGCACTTCTTCGGCGAAGCCGACATAGCCGAGCCCGCCGAATTTGTGCACGGAGGCGCCGGCGGGAATCGCATAGGGCTTGCCGCCCGCCGCCTTCACCTCCTCTATCGCCTCCTCCCAGCTCTTGCGGATGCCGATGTCGAAGCCGTCGTCGACCAGGCGCACGTCGGCGCCCATGATGCGGGAGAGCATGATGTTGCCGACGCGGTCATAGACGGCGTCCTCGTGCGGCACCCAGGCCTCCTGCACCAGGCGGCACTTCATGCCGATCTTGGCCGCCACCGCCGCGATCATGCGGGTGTGGTTGGACTGCACGCCGCCGATCGAGACCAGCGTGTCGGCGTTGGACGCGATCGCGTCGGGGATGATGTATTCGAGCTTGCGCAGCTTGTTGCCGCCGTAGGCGAGGCCGGAATTGCAGTCCTCGCGCTTGGCATAGACCTCGACATTGCCGCCGAGATGCTTTGACAGCCGCTCCAGCTTCTCGATGGGTGTCGGACCAAAGGTCAGCGGATAGCGCGCGAATTTTTCGAGCATCGTCAGGTCATCCTGATTGGCGTTAATGTCTGCGAAAACGCTAGCATCGGGCTGCAAAAAGGTGCTTTCAAATATTGCGCCTCTGTTGCGCGTGATCTTACGAAAATGGCGTGAAGCTGTGCTATTCCTTTCGGATTGGATGCTAATCACGGAAGCTTCTTCCATGTCCGCTCGTCTCGATCGTATCGACCTTAAGATGTTGCGATTGCTGCAAAATAACGGCCGCCTCAGCAACGCGGAGCTGGCCGAAACCGTCGCCATCAGTCCCGCCACCTGCCATCGCCGCACCCAGCGCCTGTTCGAGCACGGCTTCATCGCCGCCGTCCGCGCCATGGTCGCGCCGAAGAAGGTGGCAAAGGGCACGCTGGTGATGGTCGGCGTCGTGCTCGACCGTTCGACGCCGGAGAGCTTTGCGATCTTCGAGCAGGCGATCACCAGGCTGAAATTCGTGCTCGACTGTCACCTCGTCGCCGGCGACTTCGACTATTTCCTCAAGATCCGCGTCGGCGACATGGAAGACTTCAACCGTATCCACGGCGAGCAGCTGATCGCGCTGCCCGGCGTGCGCCAGACCCGCACCTTCTTCGTGATGAAGGAAGTCGTCGACAACGCGCCGCTGGAGTTTTGAGCGGGAGCTATTGATGCGCGATCCGCATCATGAGAGATTCAGCCGATGCAGACATTTCCCTTCCGGCATCTCAATCCGGCCGGACCGGCCTATCGGCGCGGATGGGTCGACGAAGCCGTCGCCGCGATCGAGGCCGACCAGTGCCGCACGGCCGACACGCATCTGATCCGGCTGATCGTGCCGGCGCTATCAGGCATCGACATCTATCTGAAGGATGAGTCGACGCATCCGACCGGCAGCCTGAAGCACCGGCTCGCGCGCTCGCTCTTCCTTTACGCGCTCTGCAACGGCCACATCCGCGAAGGTACGCCTGTCGTCGAGGCCTCGTCGGGATCGACCGCGGTGTCGGAAGCCTATTTTGCACAGATGATCGGCGTGCCCTTCTATGCCGTGATGCCGCGCACGACCTCGGCGGAGAAGATCGCCGCGATCGAGCATTACGGCGGTAATCGCCATCTGATCGACGACGGCCGTGCGCTGTATGCGGAGGCCGGCGCGCTGGCCAAGCGGCTGGGCGGCCACTACATGGACCAGTTCACCTTCGCCGAGCGCGCCACCGACTGGCGCGGCAACAACAACATCGCCGAATCCATCTTCACCCAATTGCAGGGCGAGCCGCGCCCGCTGCCGGACTGGATCGTGATGGGCGCGGGCACCGGCGGCACCTCGGCCACCATCGGACGCTATTTGCGTTACCGCCAATATCCGACGCGGCTGTGCGTCGCCGACGTCGAGCATTCCGCTTTCTTCGACTGCTTCAGCTCGCAGGACCGCTCCCATATTTGCGACCGCCCCTCGCTGATTGAAGGTGTCGGCCGGCCGCGCTGCGAACCCTCCTTCGTGCCGGGCGTGGTCGACCGCATGATGAAGATCCCCGATGCGGCGACGATCGCGGCGATGAACGTGCTGTCGCGCCGGCTGCGCCGCCCGGTGGGAGGCTCTACGGGCACCAATTTCCTGGCGCTGTGCCGGCTCGCCTCGGAGATGCGAAAGACGAATCAGACGGGGTCGCTGGTGACGCTGATCTGCGATTCCGGCGAGCGCTACCGGCAGACCTATTATGAGCCCGCCTGGCTGAAAGCGCGCGGTCTCGATCCAGCGCCGTTCGAGGCGGCCCTGTCGTCGTTCCTCGACACAGCGCAACCACTGGCGCTTGAGTTCGAAGACGTAACAAATCCGCAGAACTTGCGAAATCCTGAGGCCTTATAGCTGGCGCCTCCCTGCCATTTACAAAATTGCACGGCCGTCACGGCAACTTCACTTGCCTTGCGCCGTCGCGCGGGCGAGCCTCGCGCCTCTCAACGAGGAGACTCTGCCGTGCGCCTTCCCATTCTCGATCCGAAAGACCTGAGTGCCGAACAGAAGCCGCTCTATGACGACATGCGAGCCGGCATCAAGGACCACTTCAAGGGCTTTGTGAACATGCGCGACGATGGCGCGCTGCTCGGTCCCTGGAATCCCTGGATCCGTGAGCCGCGCTTCGGCAAGCCCGTGTGGGAGCTGGTCAAGGCGATCGCGGCGAACCCGCTGCTGCCGGCGCCGGTGCGTGAGGTCGCGATACTCGTCACCGGCTCGCATTTCCGCTCCGGCTACGAGCTCTATGCGCATGTGCTGGTCGCCGAGCAGCGCGGCCTCTCCGACGAGAAGCTCGCGACCATCGTCGCCGGACAGCGCCCGGTGGATCTCACAAAGCAGGAGGCGGTCGCCTACGACGTGGCGTCCGCATTGGTCAGCGGCGGCGTGCTGCCGGAACTGACTTATCGAGCCGCGGTCAAGGAATTCGGCGAGCACGGCGCGGCCGAACTGTCCTATCTCGTCGGCGTTTACTGCATGGTGTCGGTCACGCTGAACACGTTCGACGTGCCGGTGCCGGAATAGATCTGCGGTGCGATCACTCCGCCGCCTTGTTCATGGGCGGCGGGGGCGACCAGGCAATACAGCGGTTGCGACCGTCGGCCTTCGCCTGGTAGAGCGCGTGATCGGCCGCGCTCATCAAGGCGTCGATGCCGGACATGCTGACACTGGCTTCCGCAATGCCGATGCTCACGGTGACGCCGAACTGAACCTGATTGGCAACGATCTGCGAGCTCATTACGCGCTTGCGGATTCTCTCGGCGACGATCCTTGCACGCGACAGGCTGGTCTCCGGCAGCAGAATCGCGAACTCCTCGCCACCGAAGCGGCCGACGACGTCCGATTTGCGCTTGCCATCGAGGCATGCGGCCGACACGGCCTTGATCGCCTCGTCTCCGACCGCGTGACCATAGCGATCGTTGACTGACTTGAAATGGTCGATGTCGAGCATCAGGACCGAAACAGAGCGATAGTAGCGCTGGAAGCGGCTCCATTCGGCCTCGAGCGAGCCGAGCAAATGGCGGCGGTTATAGAGGCCCGTGAGCGGGTCGGTGGTGGCCAGACGCTCCAGCATGTTGGCCTTGTTGGTGAGATCGGTAATGTCGACATAGGTCAGCATGCGGCCGCCGTTCGACATCGTGGTGCAGTGGGCCCTGATCCGCCGAGCATCCGGTGTCTGGAGGTCGCGCACATGATCGCCCGCCTTGACCTCGGCGATGCGCTTGACGGGAAATTTCGCCAGTTCGTTAGCCGGAAGATCGGGCGCGCTCGCACGGTGCACCCGGCTCACCAACGATGCATAGGTCGGGCGGGCGGCGGCTTCCTGTTCGCTCACGTCCCAGAACCGCCGCATCCGCCGGTTCATGAAGCTGGCGTTGAGATCGCGGTCGAGCAGCAGCACGCCGTCCTCGACATTCTCGAGGGCATCGCGCAGCAATTTCAGTTCGTCGGAATAGCGCACGATGTCGGTGACCGGCGTATAGGTCAGCATTCGCCCGCCGTCGGGCAGAGGCGTGCATTGCATCCGAACGACGTCGCCGCCGGTACGGCGCAGGTCGCGCGGCGACGCATCGCCTGCCTGTATTTGACGGACGCGCTCGGCGACATAAGACTCCAGCTCGGCCGGCGGAATCTCGTAGGCGAGCGTATCGCGGCCATGATGCATCAGCGTCGCAAATGACGGGTTGCTGTTGGCGACTTCCTCCGGCAGGAGCCACATCTGCCGGAACGCCCGATTGATCAACTGCGCGCGGAGATTGGCGTCCAGCAGCACGATGCCCAGCGGAACGAAATCGAGAGCCGCGCGAAGCGCTAGCATCTGTCCACGTATCAGCGAATCGGTTCGCCGCTCCTGCTCGTCGACGGCCTTCGGCTCGATATGATTTTCCGCTCCGAGCGCAACCCCGACCTGACGGTCCGACCGCCAGAGCACACGGCAGGAGAAGACCTCCTGGCCTGCGAGCCGGAGCTGGAACCGATCGGGCACGCCGAGGCTGCTCTGCATCTCCAGCATCGCGCCGTCTTCGGACATCCGGCGCACGACGCAATCGATCGTCGACTGGCCGAAGTTGAAGAAGATCTGGCCGGCGAGGAACGTTCGTTCCGATACCAAGCGGGGCATTCCCAACCTCCCAGGCGAAAGCGGCCCAGTTTGCCCGAAGCTTACTTGCAGAAGGGTAAGCTGGTGCGCGATTTTGCGAGAGGGCTAATAATTGGTTCACGCATCCGGCCGTCGTGTACCTCAACGATGAGGGGAGCGGCCGCTGTCGTGACAATCCGACGCGTCTGATGGCGGAACTGCCTGCTGGATTGTGATCGCCCGTGTGGTCACGCGGTGTCCGCAATCGGTGGACGGTGCGAATGCACGCAGGTACCTTGCCGTGACCGCACCGACACAGTCCCCCGCCAGAGTGCAGGCCGGACAATGGAGAACGACAGCCATGGACACGTCACGCCGCATCCTGCTCGCCGGACTGGCGGGACTCGCCGTTGCGCCGACCGCCGCAGGAGCCGCGGCCTCGGCCGCGTCCGATGATGTGACGGTCGCTGAAGAGCGCTTTGCGCGCATGATTGCGGCTGCCCATGCGCCCGACGTCACCTGCGCGCGACAAGCCGAGCGTTATGCGGACACGTATTGGCCAAACTACGTCGCGGCAGCGCGTTCCGTCATCGAGGCGAGAGCGTGAGGCATTCTCTTCCCTCTCCTGTCTTTGGAGATGGCAAAACGAGGTGTTTCACGTCCCTACCGCCCGCCTGACCTGCTCACCGATCTGCGACAGCACGAGCTGCGCCTGCGGCAGAATTGCGCCCATGGCGTGGAAATTGTGGACCATGCCCTCGTGGCAGACGTGCTCGACGGCGACGCCCGCGGCGAGCAGCTTGCGCGCATAGGCATTGCCCTCGTCTCGCATCGGGTCGAACTCGGCGGTGTGGATGATTGCGGTCGGCAGGCCCGCAAGCCGCGTCGCGCGCAAGGGCGAGATGCGGGGATCGGCGGCATCCAGGGCCTCGGGCAGATAGTCGGCGAGATCGGCTTCGATCGTGATGCGATCGATCAGGTGGCCCTCGGCGAACGCCTCGCGCGAAGGTGAGGCCTCCTCGAAATCCAGCACCGGGCAGATCAGGCATTGCGCGACGATGGAAAGGCCTGCGCTCTGCGCCGCCTCCTGGCACACGATCGCAGCGAGCGTTGCACCCGCGGAATCGCCGCCGAGCACCAGACGCCCGGCGTCGATGCCGAGCGATGCGGCCTCGCGCGCCACCCATTCGGTGGCTGCGATCGCATCGTCCACGGCGGCGGGGAATTTGTGCTCGGGCGCCAGCCGGTAATCGACCGAGACGAGACGGCAGCCGGTCGCATGTGCCAATGCCGCCGCGATGCGGTCATGCGTGGCAATGCTGCCGGCAACGAGGCCGCCGCCGTGAAAGAACACGAAGCCGGGCGCGCGATCATCGGCGCCTGCGGGTGAATAGAGGCGATAGGGCAGCGCGCCGCCGGGACCAGGCAGCACGCCGTCGGACGACGTCACGTCAGGCGCATCGGCGCGCGCAAACTGCATCAGTTTTGCCAATGATTGCCGGCGTGCCTCCACGCTGGGCCGGCTCCGTGCCTGCGGCGCAGCCGCAGCCATCATGGTCAACAAGCGCTTTGCGAGCGGATCGAGCGGCATGGGACTTCCTTTCCCTTCCGGGAGGGTAACTCACCATTCTCCCGCAGGGAATCATTTAGAAATTGCGCCCAATAGTGGCGCTATAATGCGGCACCACGCCAAGGGGAGGCCGGTCATGGCCGAGATCAAAAAGCCCATCGCATATTCACCGAGCTGGACCTTCTTCGAGGGCAAATGGCATGACGGCAATGTGCCGATCATGGGTCCGCGCACGCATGCGGCCTGGCTCGGCTCGGTCGTGTTCGACGGCGCGCGTGCGTTCGAAGGCGTCGCGCCCGATCTCGACCGCCACGTCGCCCGCGCCAATCAATCCGCGATCAACTTCGGCCTGAAGCCGGTGGTCGATACCGGAACCTGGATGACGCTCGCAAACGAGGGCATCGCGCGCTTCGCGCCGAATGCCGAGCTCTACGTCCGTCCGATGTACTGGGCACGGAACGGCTCGGGCGGCGGCGTGCTGTTCGATCCCGAGACCACCGATTGGTGCCTGTGCATCTACGAGGCGCCGATGCCGAAACCCGTCGGCAGCGCGATCACGCTGTCGCCGTTCCGCAGGCCCACCGCCGAATGCGCTCCAGTCGAGGCCAAGGCCGCCTGTCTCTATCCGAACAATTCGCGCGCGCTTGCAGAGGCCGCCTCGCGCGGCTTCCAGAACGCGCTGATGCTCGACATGCTCGGCAACGTCGCGGAGTTCGGCAATTCCAACGTGTTCATGGCCAAGGACGGCGTGGTCTACACGCCGGTGCCGAACGGCACCTTTCTCAACGGCATCACCCGCCAGCGCGTCATCAGCCTGCTTCGCGCCGATGGCGTCACCGTGTTCGAGAAGACGCTACGCTATGCCGACTTCCTCGCCGCCGACGAGATCTTTTCGACCGGCAATTTCGCAAAAGTCGCGCCGGTGATCCGTATCGACGACCGCGAGCTGAAGCCGGGCCCGCTCTACATTCGCGCGCGGAAGCTCTATTGGGACTTTGCCCACGCGGTGAAGCTGGCGGCTTGATTCGCGCTGCCCTTAGCTGTGTCGCTTGAACCGGCTGAACTGAAACGCCTGCGTCGAATTCCACGGCGTGTGGTGCGCCTCGTTGCGCGTTTCGACCAGCTCGAACCCCGGCCCGAGCTCAGCCGCAAGACTCGCGCTGTCATGACGCTGCACCGGCAGGCCGCTGCATTTCTCGGGGCCGTCGAGTGCAAACGTCGCAATGATGACGTGGCCGCCGGGCGCAACCGCCGACCGCAGCCGCTCGATGTATCCGGTCCTGTCGCGGGAGTCGGTCAGGAAGTGAAACGCCGCCCGATCGTGCCATAGATCGTATGCCTTTGTCGGGCGCCATGTCGTGGCGTCGGCAACGATCCAGTCGACCCTCGAAGCGGCTGTGCCAATTCGCTTCTTTGCAGCATCAAGCGCATTGGCTGAGAGATCCAGCACGGCGACGTCGCGATATCCGTCCAGCAGGAGAGCATCGACAAGTCGCGATGCGCCGCCGCCGATGTCGATGATCGCGGCCGCGCGGTCCGGATTGGCCGCCCGGATCATCGCGAGCGAAGTCGCCGGACTGTTCTGAAACCAGCTGACCTCGGCTTCGCCCTTGGTGGCGTAAACATTGTCCCAATGGGTGCTTCGGTCGGACATGCGCGTCCTCCGGCTTGCCGGGAGCCGGCGCAGAGGGACGATCTACTCGTCCTTCTTCGACATCCGCTCGAGGCGTTCCTGCATGTCCTTCATCTGCTGGCGCAGATCGTCGATGTTGCTGTCCTTCGGCGCCTCGGCGGTCGCCTCCGGGGCCGGCTCCGCGGAGCCTGCGGGGCGTGCCGCGCCGGGCGCGAAAGGCTTGAACATCGAGAAGGTCTGCTGGAACAGCTCCATGTTGCGGCGGACCTGTTCCTCCAGCGGCGCAAACGGGGTTCCGGACAGGGAGGTGGCGATCTGCTTGCGGAACTTCTCCTGCTCCTGAGTGAGCGACGCGATGGCCTGTTCCAGATATTTCGGCACCACCATCTGCATGCTGTCGCCGTAGAAGCGGATCAGCTGGCGCAGGAAGGTGGTCGGCAGCAGGTTCTGGCCGGCCTTGTTCTCCTGCTCGAAGATGATCTGGGCGAGCACGGAGCGGGTGATGTCGTCGCCGGTCTTGGCGTCGTAGACTAGGAAATCTTCGCCGTCCTTGACCATGGCGGCGAGGTCTTCCAGCGTCACGTAAGTGCTCGTTCCGGTGTTATAGAGCCGGCGGTTCGCGTATTTCTTGATCGTGGTGGGTTGGTCTGATTTCGCCATGGGCTCTCACTTGCAAGACGCGGAGAACGGGAACCTGTCGGGCTATGCCGCAGGGCGGGAAGAGTACGCAACGCAACAAAATAAGCATTTTCAAAGGGGTCACGCTACCGTTTTGTGCGCCACGGTTAATCGGGCAGCAAAAACGTGCTTGCGAAAGCGCCAAGAACGCTATTTTGAATGCGCTGCGGGATGAATTCGGCCGCCGGCCGATTGACATGCCTCAACGACGTTAACAGGATGCCGTCCGAGACTGGCGAGCCGTTTCCCCAGCCCCGTCTGCCCCCATACAACCCAGGAGATGCCCATGTCAGACGATGTCGTCATCGTCAGCGCCGCCCGCACCCCGGTCGGAAGCTTCAACGGAGCGTTCGCAACCCTTCCCGCCCATGATCTCGGGGCCATCGCCATCAAGGCCGCGCTGGAGCGCGGCGGCATCGAGCCCGGCCGGGTCTCCGAAGTCATCATGGGCCAGATCCTGACCGCCGCCCAAGGCCAGAACCCGGCCCGTCAGGCTTCGATCAATGCCGGCATTCCGGTCGAGAGCCCGGCCTGGGGCGTCAACCAGCTCTGCGGCTCGGGTCTGCGCACCGTTGCGCTCGGCTATCAGGCGCTGCTCAACGGCGATTCCGAGATCGTGGTCGCCGGCGGGCAGGAATCCATGAGCATGGCTCCGCACGCCCAGTACCTGCGTGGCGGCGTAAAGATGGGTGCAGTCGAATTCATCGACACCATGATCAAGGACGGCCTGTGGGACGCCTTCAACGGCTATCACATGGGCAACACCGCCGAGAACGTCGCGCGGCAGTGGCAGATCACCCGCGCCCAGCAGGACGAGTTCGCGGTCGCCTCGCAGCAGAAGGCCGAGGCCGCGCAGAAGGCCGGTAAATTCAACGACGAAATCGTTCCCGTCACCATCAAGGGACGCAAGGGCGATGTCGTCGTCAGCGCCGACGAATATCCGCGCCATGGCGCAACGGTCGACGCGATGGCGAAGCTCCGTCCCGCCTTCGAGAAGGACGGCACGGTCACCGCGGGCTCTGCGTCCGGCATCAATGACGGCGCTGCCGCCGTGGTGCTGATGACCGCCAGGCAAGCCGCCAAGGAAGGCAAGAAGCCGCTCGCGCGCATCGTGTCCTGGGCGCAGGCGGGCGTCGATCCGAAGATCATGGGCTCTGGCCCGATCCCGGCCTCGCGCGCCGCGCTGAAGAAGGCCGGCTGGAATGTCGGCGATCTCGACCTGATCGAGGCCAACGAAGCCTTCGCGGCGCAGGCTTGTGCCGTCAATAAGGATCTCGGCTGGGATACTTCCAAGGTCAACGTCAACGGCGGCGCGATCGCGATCGGCCATCCGGTCGGCGCCTCCGGCGCGCGCGTTCTGGTGACGCTGCTGCATGAAATGCAGAAGCGCGATTCGAAGAAGGGCCTCGCCACGCTGTGCATCGGCGGCGGCATGGGTATCGCGATGTGTGTGGCGCGCGACTGAGATAGTTGACGCATCATTTGCGCGTGCGCTGCACGCGTTGCTGAGTGCGTTGCACGCGATTAAAAAGGCAGCGGTTGCAAATCAAATATTCTTCGCAACCGTACAAGCCTCAATTAAAGAGAAACGCCCGGCTCGACGCCGGGCGTTTTGTTCTTGATGTCCGTCAAACGTCCCCCATAATCCGCACTTAAAAACGATCACTCAGAAACGTCCGAAGAGTCCAAGGGAAGGAAATACGATATGGCACGTGTTGCATTGGTGACGGGTGGTACGCGGGGCATCGGAGCTGCAATCAGCAAGGCGCTGAAGGCGGCTGGCTACAAGGTTGCGGCGAGCTATGCCGGCAACGATGCGGCGGCGGAGAAGTTCAAGGCCGAGACCGGCATCGCGGTCTACAAATGGGACGTCAGCAATTTCGATGCCTGCGCCGAGGGCGTGAAGAAGGTCGAGGCCGAGGTCGGCCCGATCGACGTGCTCGTCAACAATGCCGGCATCACCCGCGACACCGCCTTCCACAAGATGACCCTCGAGCAGTGGAACGCCGTCATCAATACCAACCTCGGTTCGCTGTTCAACATGACGCGTCCAATCATCGAAGGCATGCGTGCGCGCAAGTTCGGTCGCATCATCTCGATCTCGTCGATCAATGGCCAAAAGGGACAGTTCGGCCAGGTCAACTATTCCGCGGCGAAGGCCGGTGACATCGGCTTCACCAAGGCGCTCGCGCTCGAGAACGCCAAGGGCGGCATCACCGTCAACGCGATCTGTCCCGGCTACATCAACACCGAAATGGTGCAGGCCGTGCCAAAGGACGTCCTGGAAAAGAACGTGATCCCGCAGATCCCGGTGAACCGGCTCGGTGAACCGGAAGAGATCGCGCGCGCGGTCGTGTTCCTGGCGGCGGACGAGGCCGGCTTCATGACCGGCTCGACGCTGACCATCAACGGCGGCCAATACCAAGCCTGATGACGCCAATTCTCTCGGCTGGACGTCGCTGAGCCAAATGCCTGTAGCTTCAGGCGCGACAAGGCGATAGTGAAGACGAAAATGCCCGGCCTTGTGCCGGGCATAAACGTCCTCAGAGCCTTTTGATCGATGACTCCCCGCACGGCAACGCTGATCGGATTGACCGCGATCCTGATGTGGTCGCTGCTGTCAGTAATGACGGTGGCGACCGGAAAAATCCCGGCGTTCCAGCTCGCCGCGATGACGTTCGCGATCGGCGGTCTGGTCGGCCTGCTCACTTGGATCGGCCGCGGCGAGGCGGCCAAAAGCCTGCGTCAGCCGCTGGTCGTGTGGACCGTCGGTGTCGGCGGACTGTTCGGCTATCACGCGCTGTATTTCCTCGCGTTGCGCTTTGCGCCACCGGCTGAAGCCGGCCTGCTGAATTATCTGTGGCCACTCCTGATCGTGCTGTTCTCGTCGTTTCTGCCGGGCGAGCGGCTGGCCGCGCATCACATCGTCGGCGCCATGCTCGGCCTCGTCGGCACCGTGCTGCTGTTCGCCGGCAACACCTTGGGCTTCACGCCGGAGCAATTGCCGGGATTGGCCGCGGCCTTCATCGCAGCGTTCGTTTGGGCAACCTATTCGGTGCTGTCGCGGCGCTTGAAGGCAGTGCCGACCGATGCGGTCGCCGGATTCTGCCTCGCCACCGCGGTGCTTGCCGCGCTGATGCATGGACTGCTTGAAACCACCGTATGGCCGGACACCACGCTGCAATGGCTTTCCGTCATCGCGCTCGGCATCGGTCCCGTCGGTGCTGCGTTCTACGCCTGGGACATCGGCATGAAGCGCGGCGACATCCGCGTGCTGGGCGCCGCCTCCTATGCGACGCCGCTGCTCTCGACCGGCTTCCTCATCGCCGCTGGCTTTGCGAAGGCGAGTGCCAATATCACCATCGCCGCGATCCTGATCGCCGGCGGCGGCCTGATCGCGGCGAAGGACATGGTGCTGCGGAAGCGATGAGGCGCTCGTTCGCCATACTGCTGATCTCGATGCTCCCAGCTCCGGGCGCCGTGGCGCAAGTCAGCGCGGCGCCCGAAACATTCACCGGCGTTTATCGGAACGAGCACGCGAATGGCCGGCCCGAGACCGTTACGATAAGCGATGGAAAATCCTTCATTGAATTGACAGAGGAAGATTATCGAGCCGGTGGTTATCGGCCGGCCTATGAGAGGCTTCCGGCGAGGTTTGTTCGTCGAATACCCGTGCGGAAGCCCACTCCAGCCGACCAGGATTGATCCGCAGCTAAAGCGCCGGCTGCCAACCCGGCGGCCGATACATCGCCTCCGGAATCTGTCCGAGTTCGGAGCGCTGCAAGCGTTGTGGCATTAGGCCGTAGAACTCCTGGAAGCTGAGGATCAGCGGCCGCCATTTGTCCGGATCGATGCGGTTGCTTGCACCGTCCATCATGATGTTGGGATGCGCATGCACGCGGGTAATGCGGACCTCGATCGCGGCCAGATGGCCGCGAAAGACCTGATCGTCCTGCGCCATCTCGTGCATATGCGCGACCTTGGCTTCCATCTGCACGGGGCACTCGGCCGCGCGTGGTGCGCCGACCGTTTCGCCTGCCAGCGCTGTCAATCCGCAAACGCTGAACTTGTCCTTTTCGTGCCGATAGCCGCGATAGAGTTTGCCGGGCGGCACCGGAGCCGATCCCGTGGTCCGTGCGAGGCGATCGACCGCGGCTACGAGATCGGCGGACGGCAGATTGAGCACGCATTCGCCCGTGCGAATCATGTTCTCGGTGGTCTTGGAATTCCGGGCCAGTCCCAGCATGCAGCGCCACCCGACCCACCATGCCGACGACATCGGCGCGAGATTGGAAGTGCCGTCTTCATTGGTTGAGCCGATGAGGACGACGGGCGTGCCGAAATACAAAATGGCCGGGTCGATCTGGACGGCGGCGGGGCCGAGTATTCCGTGCATCGTGCGCTCCTGTTCGCTGGAAGCGCTGTCCTAAGGCGTGACGCGGACCGAACCCACCCGATTCCAGATTGAGATTCAGGGCTCCCACCCCTTCGGCGCGAGCTCGAACTTGGCGAACTCGAAGGCGGGTGCCACGGTGCAGCCGACCAGGGTCCACTCGCCGGTGGTCTCCGCCGTCTGCCACGCATCGGCCGGCACGATCGCCTGTGGCCGCTCGCCGTTCAACAGATCCGTGCCGAGCCGCACCTCGTGCTGGGAGCAGCCGTCGTGGGCGATGCGCAGCGTCAGCGGGCTGCCGGCGTAATAGTGCCAGCTCTCGACAGCATCGATGCGATGCCAGTGCGAGCGCTCGCCGCGCGCCAGCAGGAAATAGATCAGGGTCGAGCGCGCGCGGCCGTTGGCGTCCGTGGTTTGGTCGCGAAACGTCTCGCGGTAATGCCCGCCTTCGGGATGTGGGCGGAGTTCGAGGCGCGCGATGATCTCGGCTGCGGTCGGCATCGATTCCCGTCAGGATTTGTTCTTCAAGACTTGTTCTTCAAGATTTGTTCTTGCGCTCGCGCAGCTCTCCGAACACCGCGGTGGCATCCGCGCCCTTCATGTGCAGCCTGGCTGCGATCGACGGTTCATCGGCGCGCAGGAACACGTTTGTCCGCTTCTCATCACCAAGCAGCGAGGGAATGGTCGGCTTGTTCTCGGCCCGCAGCCTCGCCACCTCCGCCGCGCGCGCCTGCAGCGCCGCATTGTCGGGATCGACGGTCAGCGCGAACTTGACGTTGGATGCCGTATATTCATGGCCGCAATAGAGATTGAAGTCGTCGGGCAGGGCACGCAGCTTCAGAAGCGAATCCCACATCATCGGATAGGTGCCCTCGAACACGCGGCCGCAGCCGATCGAGAACAGCGTGTCGGCGGCGAACAGCGCTTTCTCGGTGTCGAACACGTAGGAGATGTGGTCGAGCGTGTGGCCGGGCGTCTCCAGTACACGCCCCAGCAAGCTGCCGACCTTGACGATTTCGGCATTGGCGACGCGCAGGTCGACGTCTGCGATCTCCGTCGTCTTGTCATGCGGCGCGACGACGCGGCAATTGTATTTCTGCTTGAGTTCGGCGACCCCGCCGACATGATCGCCATGATGATGGGTGATTAGGATGTCGGTGAGCTGCCAGCCCTCGCGCTCGAGCGCCTTCACGATGGGGCCGGCCTCCGGCGCGTCGATCGACGCCGTCGCCTTGGTTTCCACATCGTGGATCAGATAACCGAAATTGTCGTTTAAACAGGTAAAAGTACGAATTTCGGCGGCCATGTCATCTCCATCGCGCTCAGCTCCGTCAGACAAATATGGCGTTAACGTTGCGCAGGCAATGCAATATTCCGCGCGCAGGGGCCGCCTCGTGCATGTTACATTGCGGTCATGACCATTGATGTCGTCGACCTCCGCGAGTTCTACTCCCGTCGCCTCGGGATTGTGGCGCGGCAAATGATCAATCGCGGCATTCGGGAGCGCTGGCCGCGCGTCGACGGCCAGCGGGTGCTCGGCTTCGGTTATCCCACACCCTATCTCGGGTTGTTCCGCGAGGACGCGGAGCGCTGCATTGCCTTCATGCCGTCGGCCCAGGGCGTCCTGAAATGGCCGACGGGACGGCCGGCGCTCGCCTCGCTGGTGGATGAGTTCTCGCTGCCGCTTCCCGACGCCGCGGTCGATCGCATCCTGCTGGTCCATGCATTGGAAATGTCGGACGATCCCGCCGCGCTGCTGCGCGAGGTGTGGCGCGTGCTGTCGCCGTCCGGCCGCATGATTGCGGTCATCCCGAACCGGCGCGGGGTGTGGACCCGCACCGACAGCACGCCGTTCGGTCACGGCCGGCCCTATTCGCGCTCGCAGATCACCGACCTGTTGCGCCAGACCTGGTTCACCCCGACCACCTGGGGCGAGGCGCTGTTCATGCCGCCTTATGCCGGCGGCTGGGTGCTGAAATCCGCGCAGATGTGGGAGCGCGCCGGCGCCGCGCTGTCGCTGCCCTTCGCCGGCGTGCACATCGTCGAGGCGACCAAGCAGGTCTACCGCGCGATCCCCGCCAAGCGCGAGCGGGCGCGGCTGATTCCCTCGCTGGCGAAGCCGGTGCTGGTACCGTCCTCGACGACGGCGACGCGCAGCTAAAAAAAATCGTCCCGGACATGCCGGGACGATTCAGGTCAGGGTATCTGGCGCAAGATGTCCGGCGAAAGGTTTACTCGCCGGGGGCCACTTCGTCGCTCGAGGCGGCCGGAGCGGCTTCGCGCTCGGGGCGCGGGCCATTCGGCCGGCGGCGCCGCCGCGGAAAGCGCTCGCCACCACCACCCTCGAAGCCGGCCTGGCCGGGCGCGCCACCGCTCACCTGCGGTTGCGGGCCGGTGATGAAAGAGGGCAGCCGATCGACGCTGACAGCGTCGGCGACGACGGGCTGGGGCTGGTTCAGCGGCAGCGGTTGCGGCTGGGGCTGATATTGCGGCTGCGGACGATGGTCGCGTTCGCGATGCTCGCGCGGCTGCTGGTTGTCGCGCTGATAGTGGTTGTCGCGGGGCTGATGATCACGCGGTTGATGATCGCGCGGGCCGTCGCGGTCGCGCGTGAAGGGCTGCGGCGGCGGCTGTGGGACAAAGCCCGGCTCCTGGCCGAAATTCGAGAAATTCTCGCCGTCGTCCTCGCCGTCGTCGCCGCTGCTGTTGCTGATGGGCTCATCGCCGCGCGGCTGCTGGTTCTGCCGGAACTGTTCCTGAGCCGTCGCGATCAGGCGAAAATAATGCTCGGCATGCTGGTAGTAGTTCTCGGCCGCAACGGGGTCTCCGGAGGAGCGCGCGTCGCGCGCGAGCTGGAGATACTTTTCAGCAATATGCGAAGCCGTGCCGCGGATCTTGATGTCGGGTCCGTTGGACTCGTAGACCCGGGTCATCGGGTTCTGGCCGCGCCGGTTATTATTGTTGTTATTGTTATTATTATTGTTGCGGTTGCGCATCCGCTGCTTGTTCTGACCGTTTCTCATGTCCTGCCTTTAATTCCAGCCCTAAAGGTTGCACGCATTACTGATTGCCGAGAGTGACCTGGTGACAGCGGTTCACATCGCTTGCGCGCAACCGCACGCAAGAGCGGATTGATCCCTGCCGATGTTCGTCGACCGTCGCGTTCAACAAAAGACGCGTTCCCCACCGCCAGCATCCATCGCCAGCGAACCCATTCATATCGCCTGCCGAAACAAGCCCTGCTTTGTTGCGTAAGTCTTCAAGCGCAATATCAGGCTTTCGTTCACGTTGCGGTCGGTAAGCAGCGCAGCTCAAATGGCCATCGCGCTCAACAGGACCTGCGGCTTGGAACCATTATCAGTAAGCTCTCGCCCGAGAGCCCGGCTTTCGCCCGTAGGTCTACGGGGCCGGCACCGATGTGTTGATCGGAAGGTAGTCGTTCCCAAGGGATATTCCAAGAGGTTTTTTGCAGCCCAATCCGGCTTTTATGGGGGCATTTTCCGGGCCGAAACCGCCCGCGGGATGCCCGTCAGATCGGCCTTGGGCGGCCTGTCCACGACCAACGCGGCAGCCGTCATCAAGGTTTCAATATTCCGGGCCTGGCCCTGTCCGGCCTCGACGATCAGGGCTCCGCCGGGGGCGAGACGTTCAGCCCCCTGCGGGATCAGGGCCCGATAGGCGTCGTAACCGTCATTGCCGCCGTCGAGCGCCAGATGCGGATCGTGCTCGCGCACCTCGATGCTCAGTTTCGGAATTTCGGCCGACGGGATGTAGGGCGGGTTCGACACGATGAGATCGAACGGGCCGCGGAGCGCGGCTGCGTAGGAGCAGGCGACGAAGCTGGCGCGGTCGGCGAGGCCCAGAGCCGCGGCGTTGTCTCTGGCGGTCTTGATCGCGGTCAGACTGAGATCGGTGCCGACGCCGAAGGCGCCGGGAATTTCGTGCAGCAGCGCGAGCAGGATGGCGCCGGATCCGGTGCCGATATCAGCAATGCGGATCTGATGGGAGGCTTGCCGCTCGCGAAAGATTTCGAGCGCGAGTTCGACCACGGTCTCGGTATCGGGACGCGGCACCAGCGTTGCTTCCGACAGACGAAACGGCAGGCCCCAGAATTCACGTGTGCCGAGAATGCGGGCGACCGGCTCGCCGGCGATGCGGCGCCCGGCATATTGCGCGAGCCGCGACGTTTCGGCTTCCGCGAGCAGGCGGGCGGCCTGCGCGATTAGGCCTGTGAGATCAAGTCCGAGTGCCGCGCCGAGCAGGATACGCGCGTCGAGCTCGGCTTCTTCGAGCTGCGCCGATCTCAGTTGCGCGGCCAGCGCGCGCCGCGCGCTCTCAACGGATAATCGGGTGAAGGGATTGCTCACGCGCCGGTCACGCCGCCGCGCCCTGGGCGGCGAGCTGCGCGGCCTGGTGCTCGGTGGTCAGCGCGTCGGTCAGTTCGCCCAGCGCTTCGCCCGCCATCACCTGCGGCAGCTTGTAGAGCGTCAAATTGATGCGGTGATCGGTGACGCGTCCTTGCGGGAAATTATAGGTGCGGATGCGCTCGCTGCGATCGCCGGAGCCGACCTTCTCCTTGCGCTCGGCCGAGCGCGCCGCGTCGAGGCGTTGCTGCTCGGCGTCGTAGATGCGCGAACGCAGGATGTTCATGGCGGAAGCGCGATTCTTGTGCTGCGAGCGGCTGTCCTGCATCATCACCACGATGCCGGTCGGGATGTGGGTGATGCGGATCGCCGATTCCGTCTTGTTGACGTGCTGGCCGCCGGCGCCTCCGGCGCGCATCGTCTCGATACGCAAATCATCGTTCCTGATCTCGACGTCGACCTCCTCGACCTCGGGCATCACGGCGACGGTGGCGGCGGATGTGTGGATGCGCCCCTGCGTCTCGGTGTCCGGTACGCGCTGCACCCGGTGCACGCCGGACTCGAATTTCAGCTTCGAGAACGCGCCGCGGCCCTGCACCTCGGCGATGATTTCCTTATAGCCGCCGACGCTGCCCTCGCTTGCCGAGATCACCTCGACCTTCCAGCCCTGCAGGGCCGCGAAGCGCTCGTACATCCGGAACAAATCGCCGGCGAACAGCGAAGCCTCGTCGCCGCCGGTTCCGGCGCGGATTTCCAGCACCACGTTGCGGTCGTCCATGGCGTCCTTCGGCAGCAGCGCGACGCGGATCTTCTGGACCAGCTCCTCGATCTTGGGCGTCAGCTCGTCGCGCTCGGCTTCCGCCATGCCGCGCATCTCCGCATCGGTCGCGGGGTCGGCGATCAGCGCCTCGGTGTCGGCGAGCTCCTTGACGGCCGAGCGATAGGCTTTGACCGCTTCGATCAGCGGCGTGAGCTCGGCGAGCTCACGGGTGATCTGCACATAGCGTTCGGAGGCGAGCTGACCGAGCGATTCGGCCTCCAGCGAGGCGTGATGCGCGAGCAGGACGTCCAGTTTGGCTTCGGGGAGTGACGACATCGGTTCAGTCTCAAAAATGCGGAAAAGGGCGAGGCGGCGGGAAGGGGCGACAGGCCCGCTACAACGCCAGGCCTTCGGCCTCGGCAAATTCCGTCAGCTTCTGCCGGATCGAGACGCTGCCGGCGGGCGCGTCCAGCAACGGACCGAGCATCGCTTCGGCCTTCTTGGCGTCGAGATCGATCACCATCGCCTTGACCGGGCCGAGCGCGGTGGCCGAGAGCGACAGCGAGCGATAGCCCATCGCGATCAGGGCGAGTGCGCCGATCGGCTTCGAGGCCATCTCGCCGCAGAGCGACAGCGATTTCTTCGCGGCTTGCGTCTTGCGCGCAATGTCGCGAAGCGCGCGCAGGATCGGCGCCGACATGGTGTCAAAGCGCTCGGAGACTTTTGCGTTGCCGCGGTCGACCGCGAACAGGAACTGGAACAGATCGTTGGAGCCGACCGAGATGAAGTCGACCTTCTTCAGGAGCTCGTCGAGCTGATAGAGCAGCGCCGGCACCTCGACCATGGTGCCGATGTCGATTCTTTCAGGCAGCGTGTGGCCGTGCTGGCGCAGATAGGTCAGCTCGCGTTCGACCAGCGCCTTCGCCGAATCGAATTCACCCACCTCGGAGATCATCGGGAACATGATGCGCAGGGCGCGGCCGCCGCCGGCACGCAGCAATGCGCGGATCTGGCCGCGCAGCAGGCCGGGACGGTCGAGCCCGAGTCGGATCGCGCGCCATCCGAGCGCGGGATTCTCCTCGATCACCGCTTCCATATAAGGCAGCGCCTTGTCGCCGCCGATGTCGAGGGTGCGGAAGGTGACCGGCTTCGTGCCGGCGGCATCCAGCACGGTGCGATAGAGCGCGAGCTGGTCGCTGGTGCGCGGCAGGCTCTGGCCGACCATGAATTGCAGCTCGGTGCGGAACAGGCCGATGCCGGCGCTGCCGGTGTCTTCGATGTGCGGCAGGTCGATCGCGAGACCCGCATTGATCATCAGCTCGACCTTCTGGCCGTCTTTGGTGACGCAGGGCAGGTCGCGCAGCGCCAGATACTGCGCCTGGCGGCGGGCGCGGAAGCGCACGCGCTCCGCAAAGGCCGCCTCGACCTCCTGCGATGGGCGCACATAGATCATGCCGGAGGTGCCGTCGACGATGACGGCGTCGCCGGGATCAGCAATACCAGGCGCGTTCGGGACCTCGCCGACCGCGGGAATGCCGAGCGCGCGCGCCACGATCGAGACGTGGGAGTTGGCGGTGCCTTCCTCCAAGATGATGCCGCGCAGGCGCTTGCGGTCATAGTCGAGCAGCGCCGCCGGGCCCATCGCGCGCGCGATGACGATGGCGTTGTCGGGCAATTGTTCGCGTGAAGGCGCGTGATCCTGGCCGACCAGCTGCCGCATCAGGCGATAGCCGAGATCCTCGAGATCATGCAGCCGGTCACGCAAATAGGGATCGGTCGAGCGCAGCATGCGCGCGCGGGTGTCGGATTGCACACGCTCGACGGCGGCTTCCGCCGTGAGGCCGGTGGCGACCGCCTCGTGCAGCTTGTGCGACCAGCCCTGGTCGTTGGCGAACATGCGGTAGGCTTCCAGCACCTCGCGATGCTCGCCGCCTTCCGCCACGTCGCCGCGCTCCAGCATGCGATCGAGATCGGCGCGCAGCTTGGCGAGCGCGGTGTCGAGCCGCTTGATCTCCTTCGGCAGGTCCTCGGCGATGTAGTCCTTGATGACGACGCGCGGCTCGTGCAGCACGACATGGCCGAGTGCGATGCCTTCCGACAGGATGGCGCCGACCTTCTGCGCCGAATGACGCGCCGCGGGCTCATGGCCCGGCTGGGCCAGCGCAGACAGCTCGCCGGAGGCGATCAGCTCCGCCAGCACCATCGCTGTGGTCTGAAGCGCCTCGAGCTCCTCCTCGACATAGTTGCGCTTGGCGCGGTTCTGCACCACCAGCACGCCGAGCGTGTTGCCGGCGCGCAGGATCGGCACGCCGAGGAAGGAGTGGTAGATTTCTTCGCCGGTTTCCGGGCGGAACGAGAAGGCCGGATGGCTCTGCGCATCGCTCAGATTGAGAGGGGTTGCCTCGCTGGCGACCAGGCCGACAAGGCCTTCATGGGCGCTGAGCACGGTGTGGTGCACCGCCTCGCGGTTGAGGCCTTCGGTGGCATAGAGCTCGAGCGTGTTGTCGACGCGCAGCACATAGACCGAGCACACCTCGGCCACCATGTTGGCCGCGATCAGCACCACGATCTTGTCGAGCCGCTCCTGGGCCGAGACCTGCTCCGCCATGGTTTCGCGGAGCCGTCTCAACAAGACGCGGGGACCTCCCGACGCGCTCCGCATGAACCGTCAATCTCCTCCGTCTGCCGGGGCCGAAAGGACCCGCGGCGGCTCGCCCAGAAATCCAGAAAAACAACAAATTTGCTCGTCCGGCCCCGGCCCCGACGGTTGCCTGGGCCGAATCAGCACCGCCTCAACTGGGGCACAGTTTCCGGCAGCCCACCCTGTTCGCCGTATAGCGAATTGGGGCTTGTTTTGCCAAGCAAAACGCCTGCCAAACGCGAAAGTGTGGAGACCTCAGCGTTTGCTGCGACCGCTAAGAGAAAATTAGCCTAAGCTTGATCGAGACCGTAGAGCGTGTGCAGCGTGCGCACCGCAAGCTCGGTATAGGCGGTGTCGATCAGGACCGAGAATTTGATCTCGGAGGTTGTAATGGCCCGGATGTTGATATTCCGTCCTGCGAGGGCCGAGAACGCCTGGGCGGCAACGCCGGCATGGCTGCGCATGCCGCTGCCGATCACCGAGATCTTGGCGACGTCGGTCGCGGTGTCGAGCCGGGCATAATTGATCTGGCTCTTGGCCGCGGTGATCGTCTCCTTGGCCCTCGTGTAGTCGGCGGCCGGGACCGTGAAAGTGAGATCGGTGGTCTTGCCGTCCTCGGAGACGTTCTGCACGATCATGTCGACGTTGATGTTGGCATCGGCGAGCGGGCCGAAGATCGACGCTGCCACGCCGGGCTTGTCCTCGATCTGGCGTACCGAGATCTGGGCCTCGTCCTTCGAAAAGGCGATGCCGGTGACGACGTGGCTTTCCATGATCTCCTCCTCGCTGCAGATCAGCGTGCCGGGCGGCTGGTTGGCATGCGGGTCGATATCCTCGGGCTTGTCGAAGCTCGAGCGGACGAAAATCGGCATGTTGTGGACCATGCCGAGTTCCACCGAGCGGACCTGGAGCACCTTGGCGCCCTGGGAGGCCAGCTCCAGCATGTCTTCGAACGCGATCTTGTCGAGCCGGCGCGCCTTCGGCACGATTCGCGGATCGGTGGTGTAGACACCGTCGACGTCGGTGTAGATGTCGCAGCGGTCCGCCTTGACGGCGGCGGCGATCGCCACGGCCGAGGTGTCGGAGCCGCCGCGGCCGAGCGTGGTGATGCGGTTGGTCTCGGGGTTGATGCCCTGGAAGCCGGCGATCACGGCGACTTCCTTGCGCTCCCTGAAGCGCTTGATGATCTCGCTGCCGTCGATGCCCTCGATCCGGGCCGAGGCATGGGCGTCGCTGGTCTTGATCGGGATCTGCCAGCCCTGCCAGGAGCGGGCCTGGATGCCCATGCCCTGAAGCACGATGGCAAGCAGGCCGGACGTCACCTGTTCGCCCGAGGCGACGACGGCGTCGTATTCGCGCGCGTCGTGCATCGGCGAGGCCTCGGTGCACCAGGCCACCAGCTCGTTGGTTTTCCCCGACATCGCCGAGACGACCACGGCCACTTCATGGCCGGCGTCGACCTCACGCTTCACATGGCGTGCGACGTTGCGGATACGTTCGATGTTGGCGACGGATGTGCCGCCGAATTTCATCACGAGGCGGCTCATGACGACGCGTGCATTCCCTCATAAGGATAAGTATGGTGACCCGCGCTGGACGGGTGCCTGCGATACCGACCGCGCGTATACAGACGGGCGGGGCCGGGGGCAAGCGGGTTCCTGCGCAGGCCAATCCGGGCAATGGGTTAATCGAGGTCATGGCGCGTTATATCGACGAGATCCTGCAACCGGGCGAGCGGGTGCTGTATTCGACTAATGCGCACTGGATCTTCTATTTGCCGGCGATCCTGGCCTGGATCGTGGCGCTGGCCCTGTTCGTCCTGTCCCGGCAAACCATCGTCGAGGGGCTCGTGCTGCTCTGCCTCGTCGCGGCCGGCCTGGTGGCTCTGGCGGCGCTGTACTGGACCGTGAAGGGCTGGTTCCATCGCTTTACCACCGAGACCGACGTGACCAATTTGCGGATCGTGCACAAGACCGGCTTCATCAAGCGCCGCACCTTCGAGATGGCGCTGGACAAGGTCGAGAGCGTCGATGTGAATCAGACCATTCTTGGACGTATTCTCAACTATGGCGACGTGACCATCAATGGCGTGGGGGAAGGTCGCGAAACCATCCGGACCATCGCCTCGCCGCTCGCCTTCCGCAGTTCGATCACCACGCGGTAGGACCGCGCGTCACCATGAGCATGCAGCAAAATACTTCCGCTACCGCAAGCCCGCAGCCGGGCTCGACCGTCGACGCCGCCGAGATCGCGAAATTCTCAAAACTTTCGGCCGAGTGGTGGGATCCCAACGGCAAGATGGCGCCGCTGCACCGGATCAACCCGCTGCGGCTCGGCTACATCCGCGACGCCGCCTGCCGCAAGTTCGAGCGCAATGTGCGCAGCCTCAACTGCCTCGGCGGTCTGCGCGTGCTCGACATCGGCTGCGGCGCCGGCCTGCTCTGCGAGCCGCTGTCGCGCCTGGGTGCGCAGGTCATCGGCGTCGATCCGTCGGTCAGCAACATCGCGGCCGCCAAGCTGCATGCCGACAAGGCCCATCTTGCGATCGACTATCGCTGCACTACGGTTGAGGAGATCGACCCGCGCGAGCGCTTCGACATCGTGCTGGCGATGGAGGTGGTCGAGCACGTCGTCGACGTCGGCGTTTTCCTGAAGCGCTGCGCCGCGATGCTGAAGCCGAACGGCCTGATGGTGGTCTCGACGCTGAACAGGAACTGGAAGAGCTTTGCGCTCGCCATCGTCGGCGCCGAATACGTCCTGCGCTGGCTGCCGCGCGGCACCCACGAATGGAACAAGTTCGTCACCCCCGACGAGCTGACGAAATATCTGCTCGACAACCGCCTCGTCATCACCGAGCAGACCGGCGTCGTCTACAGCCCCTTCGCCGACAAATGGACCCTCTCGTCAGACATGGACGTGAACTACATGGTGGTGGCGGAAGGCATGGTGTGAGGGGGGAGTAAAGTGCGAGCTCGTGCCCTTCGAACGGTGTCGTCCCTGCGAACGCAGGGACCCATAACCACAGGCTGAGCCGTTAGCCAAGACAGGCGTTCCGAGCATGTATTACGTCTACATCCTCGCCAGCGGTCATCACGGAACACTCTATATCGGGATCACCAACTCGCTCCAGAGGCGCTTGGAAGAGCACCGGAGCGGCAAGGGCTCGAAATTCGTCAAGCGCTACGGGGTGCACCGGCTCGTCTACACCGAGACCTTTGAGCGGGCAGAAGACGCGATCGCCCGTGAAAAGCAGCTGAAGCGCTGGAAGCGCGACTGGAAGATCGAGTTGATAGAGCGCGAAAACCTGGAATGGCGCGATCTGAGCGATCTCCTGATTTGAAGGGAAGGACGCGGTCAAGCCTCCCACTGTCGTCCCTGCGAACGCAGGGACCCATACAGCGGAATCTATCGGAGGAGGATGGTGTTAGATGCGCGGGTTGTCACCTTTCGCAAAACTGCTCTCTGGGGTTATGGGTCCCTGCGTTCGCAGGGACGACAGGGTGCTTGTTGCGAGAGCATCGCACCCATGACATCCGCGTGATTGACCTGCTTGAGCGCGAGCGGCACGTTGGTCTCAACTTCTTCTCCCTCCCACCGCCGCCCCACCTATGTTCACCATCGCCAGCCTCTGGATTCCTTTCACCGTCATTGCCGCGCTCGGCCAGGTCGCGCGCAATGCGATGCAGCGGTCGCTGACGAAGCCGCTGGGGACCTGGGGCGCAACCAATATCCGCTTCCTGTTCGGCTTTCCGTTCTCGCTGCTGTTTCTCGCGGTGGTGCTGGTCGCAACCGGCGATCATCTCGGCATGCCGCCTGGCGTATTCTGGCCGTGGCTGCTGCTGGGCGCGCTCAGCCAGATCGTCGCGACCGGCCTGATGCTGCTCGCCATGAACGACCGCTCCTTCGTGGTGACGACGGCCTATTTGAAAACCGAGGCGATCCAGACCGCCATCTTCGGCTTCGTCTTCCTCGGCGATCACCTCACATGGCTCAAGGTGCTGGCGATCGTGATCGCGACAATCGGCGTCGTCATCACCGCGCTGCGGCCCGGCGGCGAGAAGAGCTTTGCCGAATTGAAGCCGACGATCACCGGTCTGGTCGCGGCGGCAGCGTTCGCGTTGTCAGCGGTCGGCTTCCGCGGCGCCATCATCAACGTGCCTGATGTCTCGTTCGTGACGGCGGCATCATTCACGCTGGTTCTCGGCCTGTTCGTGCAGACGCTGATCCTGACGATCTATCTGCTCTGGCGCGCGCCGAAGGTGCTTCAGGCGATCCTGAAGCTTTGGAAGCCGTCGCTGCTCGCCGGCTTCATGGGCGCCTTCGCCTCGCAGTTCTGGTTCCTGGCATTCGCGCTGACGGCCGCTGCCAATGTCCGCACGCTCGCTCTGATCGAGGTGCTGTTCGCGCAAGGCGTGGCCTACTACTCGTTCAAGCAGCCGATCGCGCCGCGCGAGATTATTGGCATCGCGCTGATCGTGATCGGCGTGGCCGTGCTGGTGGGAGTCTAGTTCCGGTCTTCCGGCAGCGTCGGGAGCGGAGACACCTCGATGCCTTCGTCGATCAGCGACTTTGCCTCGTCGGGCGAGGCCTCGCCGTAGATCGGACGGTGCTCCTTGTCGCCGTAATGCATCGCGCGGGCTTCATTGGCGAATCGCTCACCGACATTGTCGGCGTTCTTCACGATGTGGTCGCGCAGCTCCTTGAGCTTGGCACGCAGCTCGCGCTCCTGCGCCATCAACAGCGAGGTCGGTGCGGATTGCGCAGGCTCAGGCGCGGTCGTCGTGGCGGTGGGCTCAGGCGGCGGCGTGGCGCGTCCGCGGCCCTTCTTGCCGACGATGCGCGGCGCCATGATCGCCTTGTCGACCTTGGCCGAGCCGCAGATCGGACAGGTCACGAGCTTGCGCTTCACCTGCTGGTCGTACGCGGCCGAGCTCTGGAACCAACTCTCGAAGTCGTGGCTCCGGTCGCAGCGGAGCGCGTAGCGGATCATGCCGATCCCCGCACGAGGTGCAGATGGTCCGGCCCCGCCTTGGGGTCGGCGACGCCGAAGCGGCGGCCGTGCTGGAGCGAGGGGATCGCGCGGCGCGCGGTCTCGACCTTGGCCGGATCGATCTTTGCCATGATGATGCCGGGCTCGACATCGCCTTCGGCGAGGATTTCGCCCCAGGGATCGATGATCAGCGAATGGCCATAGGTCTCGCGCTTGTTCTCGTGCAGGCCTGCCTGCGCCGCGGCGAAGATGAAGCAACCGGTCTCGATCGCGCGCGCACGCAACAGCACGTGCCAATGCGCCTCGCCGGTCTTGCGGGTGAAGGCCGAGGGCACCGTGATGAAGTACGCGCCGCTTTCGGCCAGCGCGCGGTAGAGCGCGGGGAAGCGCACGTCATAACAGATCGTCAGCCCGACGCGGCCCCAGGGCAGGTCGGAGATCACGGCCGTCTCGCCCGGCTGGTAATTGGCGGATTCGCGATAGCTCTCGCCGTCCGGCAGCTCGATGTCGAACATGTGGATCTTGTCGTAGCTGGCGAGCACATTGCCCTCGGGCCCGATCAGGAAGGAGCGGTTGACCGCTTTCTCGTCCGAAAAGCGCAGCGCCAGCGAGCCGACATGGATGTGGATATTCAGTTCCGCCGCGAGCGCCCGGTACGCCTTCAGCGAGTTGTCGTCATCCTGGCTCTGGAGGTGCTCGAACAGGGCCTTTCGGTTGAGCTGCATCATGTTGCTGACTTCGGGCGTCTGCACATAGTCGGCGCCATTGGCCGCAGCCTGGCGGATCAGCCTGGTGGCCTGCTCGAGGCTCGGCTCGGGCATCAGGCCGGTGCGCATCTGCACCATCGCCGCAGTGAAGGTCCTGGTGTCGCTCATGACTCCGCCTTGACGCTTTCGAGCATGCCGTCGAGCTTGCCTTCGCGATCGAGTGCGTAGAGCTCGTCGCAGCCCCCGACATGGGTTCCGCCGATCCAGATCTGCGGGAAGGTCGAGCCGTCGCCGGCGCGATCGTACATCTCCTGGCGCCAGGACGGGTTCTTCGCGATATCGAACTCCGTGAAGGTCGCCTTCTTGCGGGTCAGCAGCGACTTGGCGGCGGAACAATAGCCGCAGCCCGGCCTCGTGTAGATCTCGACAGCAGCGGTCATCTTGTCTGGCGCTTTCATGTCATGAATTCATTGAATTATATGGGACTTCACCGGCTCTCGACAACCCGGGCAAAGACCAGCACGTCCACTTGCGCCGCCTTGGCCCGGAGCAGGGCCCGCGCACAGGCATCCAGTGTCGCACCCGACGTCAGGACGTCGTCGATGAGGACAATGCGCCGACCCTGGACGTCCGCCTGACGGTCCGGGGATACCTGGAATGCGCCCTGCACATTGGTGGCGCGCTGGGCCCGCGACAGGCCGATCTGCTGCTCGGTCGCGCGTACCCGCCGTAGCACCTCAGCCTTCGCTTTCACCCCGCTCTGCCGCTCGATGATCCGCGCCAGCGCCCCGGACTGGTTGTAGCGGCGGCGCCAGGCCCTTCGCCAGTGCAGGGGAACGGGCACCAGCATGTCGGCCTCGGTGAGCAGCTCGCCGCCCGCGCGCGCCATCCAGCGACCCATGGCGGGCGCCAAATCCGTGCGGTCCTGGTATTTCAGCGCATGCACCAGGGTGCGCGCGACGTCGTCATAACGCACGGCGGCGCGCGCCCGCTGGTAGGCGGGCGGGCTCGCGATCGCCTCCATCGACAGCATGTCGGGGCCGGGATCGTACACAAAAGGAATGCCGAGCCGCGGGCAGTAGGGCCGTTCGATGAACGACAGCCGCGCCCAGCACGCCGCGCAAACGCCCTCGCCGTCGACCGGCTCGCGGCAGGACACGCACAGCGTCGGCAGCGCGATGTCGAGCGCAAGCCGTGCCGCACGTGACAGCACGTGGAGGCCGGCCGTCCATGCGGCACGCAGGGGGGCGGCAAAGGAACGAGAAGGGCCGGCGTCGGATGCCATGGCCGAAAGCTAGCGCCGCACGCACCGGATTGCCAGAACCGTCGCGATGGGCGTAACCAGCGGCATGGCTCAAGACCCGCAAACCCCGCCTGCTTTGTTCGACCGTGCTTTGCTGCACGCGCGACAGCGCCGCGCGCAGGCGCAAGGTGCCGTGAGCTTCCTGTTGGATCGGGTCGCCGAGGACATGTCCGACCGGCTGGCCGCGGTGATGCGGGAGTTTCACACAGCGGCCGATCTCTGGACGCCCGGCGAGGGTCTCGCGGTGCTGCGCGCGCGACTGCCCTCGATCGCGCGCATTGAGCTCGATACGTCGGGTGCGGAGAAGCTGCCCTTTGCGTCCGAAAGCCTCGATCTTGTGGTCTCGGCGCTGGCGCTGCAATTTGTCAACGATCTGCCGGGGGTGCTCGCGCAAATCCGTCGCGCGCTGAGGCCGGACGGGCTGCTGCTGGCGGCGATGATCGGCGGCGACAGCCTGACCGAGCTGCGCCAGGCTTTTGCCGCCGCCGAGGCCGAATGCGAGGGCGGCGTGTCGCCGCGCGTCGCACCGTTTGCCGATCTGCGCGACGTTGGTGCGCTGTTGCAGCGAGCAGGATTTGCGCTGCCGGTCACCGATGTCGACCGTGTCGTGGTGCGCTACGCCAACGCGTTCGCGCTGATGCAGGATATCAGGCGCATGGGCGCTGCCAATGTGCTGATCGAACGGCGGCGCACCCCGAGCCGGCGATCGACGCTGCTGCGGATGGCGGAAATTTACGCGGAACGCTTTGCCGATGCCGACGGCCGCATCCGTGCGACATTCGATATCATCTGGCTCTCCGGTTGGGCGCCGCATGCGAGCCAGCAGCAGCCGCTGAAGCCGGGATCGGCGAAGGCGAGCCTCGCGGAGGCGGTGCAGAAGGCGCGGAAAGAGTGACGTGTCCCGGACGCGCTGCAGCGCACCGCAAGAGCGCTGCGCTGCGTCCGGGGCACGCGCAACTCACATCAACAAATCAATCAAATGCGGGATCAGCGGAATGTCCGCGGGCGGCATGGGGTAGTCGCGCAGCTTGTTGGCGCGGACCCAGGCCAGGGTCTGGCCTTCGCGCGGCATGACTTGCCCTTCCCAGCGCCGGCAGATGTAGAGCGGCATCAGGAGGTGAAAGGTCTCGTAGCCGTAGCTCGCGAACGTCAGCGGCGCCAGGCACGGCTCGGCGACGGTGATGCCGAGCTCTTCGTGGAGTTCGCGGATCAGGCTTTGCTCCGGTCGCTCTCCGGGTTCACACTTGCCGCCGGGAAATTCCCAGAGGCCCGCCAGCGTCTTGCCCTCGGGGCGCTGCGCGATCAAGACGCGCTTGTCGGCGTCGACCAGCGCGCAGGCCACCACGAGCGCCAGTTTGAGATCAGCCATGCCTGGAATGTCGCTCCCTGAAAAGATCATCCGCAACGGTTGGTTAACCCTGTTAGGGCCGGTGTTTCCGAGGTCACCATAAGTCATATTTAATCCACGGATCCTAGGGTGGAAACGCTGAAACCATTCCGGGCCAGATCCATGCGCGCTGAGTTTCGTACCGTCTTCCGCCGCTTCCGTCGCGACCGGCGCGGCAATGTTGCGGTGATCTTCGCAATCTGCTGCGTTCCCCTGATCACGTTCGTCGGCAGTGCGATCGACTACTCCCGCGCGACGCAGGTCCGGGCGAAGCTTCAGGGCGCGGCCGACGCGGCCAGCGTCGGTGCGATCGCCAAAGCCTCGCCGGGGTTTGCTGCCGCGGGCTCGATGACCACGGATGGTTCGATCACGGTCGGCGTCACCGATGCTCAGAAGATCTTCGATGCCAATCGCGCCAACCTGACCGGCTATACGCTCAACAGCGTCACCCCGACAGTCGTCAAGACCGGCTCGACCATCAACTCGACCGTCTCGTTCACCGCCACCATCAACACCATGTTTCTCGGCCTGATCGGCAAGACCACACTGACCATGAGCGGCACGTCAGCGTCGACGGCCAACATGCCGCTCTATGTCGACTTCTATCTCCTGCTGGACAATTCTCCGTCGATGGGCGTCGCAGCGACACCGGCCGACATAACGAGTTTGCAGGGAAAGACGGGCGGATGTGCATTCGCCTGTCACGACACCACCAAGGCGGCCGGCACAAGCAACTACGACATCGCCAAAGCAAATGGCATCACGACCCGAATTGACGTGGTGCGCCAGGCGAGCGCGAACTTGATGGACACAGCCCAGAGCACGCAGACCTATTCGAACCAGTTCAGAATGGCGATCTACGATTTCGGCGCTTCGTCAGCGACGATCGGATTGAGAAATCTGTTCGCGCTCTCGTCGAGCTTGAGCTCCGCCAAGACGGCGGCGGGAAACATCGACCTGATGGCGGTTGCCGGTCAGAATGACGTGTATACTATCGACAAAGATACTCCCTTCACCACTATTTTTCCCGCAATCAATACCGCAATCGCCGCGCCTGGAGCAGGTACGTCCGCGTCACCGCTGAAATATCTGTTCTTTGTATCCGATGGGGTCGCTGACGAAGCCAACTCGGGCATGACGATGTGTAGTGTCTCGTCTTCTTCGTATCCTCTCGCGTCATCGAACCGCTGTCAGTCGCCGATCAATCCGGCGCTCTGCACGACCATCAAGAACCGCGGGATCAAGATCGCGGTGCTGTACACGACATACCAGCCGCCTACTGACGGCTGGTACAACACATGGATATCGCCCTTTAACCCCGGGCCGTGGGGGCCGTCTCCGAACAGCAAGATCGCGCAGAACATGCAGAGCTGCGCTTCGCCGGGATTCTATTTCGAGGTGAGCCCCACCCAGGGCATTTCGGAAGCGATGAACGCGCTGTTCAAGAAGGCAATCGCGGACGCGCGGATTGCGGGTTGAGTTGGACCAAAGCTCTTTCACTGTCAGCCTGAGGTGGCCGCTTCTTCAGCGGCCCTCGAAGGCCGACGGCCCGGCTATCGGTGGTCCTGAACACTACGACCTGTAGTCCCCGTTGATCGCGACATACTCCTTGGTGAGGTCGCAGGTCAGCACGCGGTCGCGGCCCTTGCCGAGGCCGAGCGAGACCTTGATCGCGATCTCCGGCGCCTTCATCGCCTCCGACACCTGCGCCTCGTCATAGGACGGATCGCGCGCGCCGCTCTTGGCGACGCGGATGCCGTTGAACGAGATCGAGAGCTTGTCGCGGTCCGCCGGCTCGCCGGCCTTGCCGACCGCCATCACCACGCGGCCCCAATTGGCGTCCTCGCCGGCGATCGCGGTCTTCACCAGCGGCGAGTTCGCGATCGACATCGCGATCTTGCGCGCCGAGGCCTTGGTCTTGGCGCCCTCGACGGTGATCTCGACCAGCTTGCGCGCGCCTTCGCCGTCGCGGGCCACCTGCTCGGAAAGGTTGGCGAGCACCTGGTTGAAGGCCTTGACGAAGGCTTTCAGGCGCGGGTCGCTGGCGCGGCTGATCCTTGGCGCACCGTGTTCTGCAGCAGCACCGGTGGCGAAGGCCAGCAGCGTGTCCGAGGTCGAGGTGTCGCCGTCGATCGTGACCGCGTTGAACGTGTCCTCGACGCCGCTCTTGAGCAAAGCCTGCAGCGCGGCAGGCGCGATCGGTGCGTCGGTGAAGATGAAGGACAGCATCGTCGCCATATCGGGCGCGATCATGCCGGCACCCTTGGCCATGCCGTTGATGGTGACCTTGGCCTTGCCGAGCTTCACGGTCGCGGTCGCGACCTTCGGGAAGGTGTCGGTGGTCATGATCGCCTTGGCGGCGGCCAGATAATCGCCGGCCTCGGCGGTTTGCGCGAGCCGACCGAGCACGCCGTCGAACTTGGTCGCATCCAGCGGCTCGCCGATCACGCCGGTCGAGGCCAGGAAGATCTCGCCCTCGGTGCATCCGACGGCCTTGGCCGCGATCTTCGCAGTCAGTGCCGTGGAGCTGCGACCGGTCTTGCCGGTGAAGGCATTGGCGTTGCCGGAATTGACCACCAGCGCGCGCGCCTTGCCGCCCTTGAGCTTGGCGCGACACCATTCCACCGGCGCGGAGGGGCATTTCGACTTGGTGAAGACGCCTGCGACCGCGGTGCCCTTGTCCATCACCGCCAGCAGCACGTCGGTACGGTTCTTGTAGCGGATGCCGGCCTCGGCCGTCGCGAGACGGACCCCCGCAATGGTGGGCATGTTCGGAACGTTTTTCGGGGCGAGGGGAGAGACGGTGGAGGACATCGCGGGCGCCTTGATGGGATCTGGATATGCAGATGCCCGGCGCGGGGGCCGGGCATCACAGAGGGTTAGATACTCTTCACGTCACCGAAGTGACAGCGAATTCTTACTTCTTCGCGGGCGGCGCCATCTTGCTGTCAGAAGGCTTGGCCGCATCGGCCGGCTTGGCGTCCTTGGCCGCATCCGCCGGCTGGTCCATCCGCTCGACCTTGGCTTCCGCGCGCAGCTTGGCGACATAGTCGGCCTGGGCCTTGCGGGTGACATACTGCTCGATCTGGGCCTTGACCTGCTCGAAGTCCGGCGCCTTGCGGCTGCGCTTTTCCTCGACCTTGATGATGTGCCAGCCGAACTGCGACTTCACGGGGTCGGAGATCTTGCCCGGCTCGAGCGCGAAGGCGATTGCCGAGAATTCCGGCACCATCTGCTCCTTGGTGAAGAAGCCGAGGTCGCCGCCGTCGGCCGAGCCCGGATCCTTGGACTTCTTCTTGGCGAGCTCGGCGAAATCGGCGCCCTTGTCGAGCTCGGCCTTCACCGCCTTGGCCTCGTCCTCGGTCTCGACCAGGATGTGGCGGGCGTGCACTTCCTGCTCGCCGGTGATCTGCTTGGAGGCCTCCTCATAGACCTTCTTCATGGCGTCCGGGGTGGTGGCGGCCTTGCCCTCGCCGGCGAGCAGGCTGTCCATCAGCAGGCGGTTGCGGGCGAACGCCAGCCGCTTCTTGAACTCCTCGCCCTCGGCGAGCTTCTTGTCTTCGGCGGCCTTGCCGACGATCTTCATGTCGATCAGGAAGGACAGGACGTTCTCGTCCTTGGTCGCCGGGTCCATCTGGGCGAGGCTCGGCCCGAGTTCCTCTTCGGCCATGGCGACGTCGCTCTTCTTGATTTCAGCGCCATTGACCTTCGCCAGCACCGGATCGTCGGCAGCCCGGCCGGGCCCCGCGATCAGCGCCAGCGCAAGGCAGCCCACCAGGGCGGTGGCGAGGCCGAAGCGCAGGCCGGTTTTGGTAACCGGGAACGAGGTGGTCATGGAAAATCCTTTTGTTGAAGCAGGGGGCTGCTCGAGCGGGGCGGACACTCGCCCAATTCAGGGGGCCTTGGCAACGCGAAAAGTCTGTCAAAATGATGAATTAGCCGCAATGCACCCGCCGTTGACAAGGCCCTGACCGGGCCATATCTCTGCCCGGTCGCGTCCATGCGATGGCGTTTATTTTGCTGCGTTTTTGGCCGTTGAACCCAGACTTGCCCAACTCCCACCCATATGGCGGATGGACCCCCCGCAGTCCGGGCTCCGGCGCCCAGCAGGCGTCACGGTGAGTTGATAGGCAGGCGGGTGACAACCTCTTGGCTGCAACGCGAACGCGGTTGAATCGCGAACACAGGAACTAAGCATGATCGGCGCGCTCGCCCGCAAGTTTTTCGGCTCCGCCAACGACCGGCGGGTGAAGGGATATCAATCCCGCGTCAACGCGATCAACGCGCTGGAGCCCGAGGTCTCGAAACTCTCCGACGAGGCCCTCAAGGCCCGCACTGTCGAATTCAGGAAGCAGCTCGCCGAGGGCAAGACCCTGGACGACCTGCTGGTCCCCGCTTTCGCCACGGTCCGCGAAGCCGCCAAGCGCACGCTCGGCCAGCGCCATTTCGATGTCCAGCTGATCGGTGGCATGGTGCTGCACGAGGGCGACATCGCCGAGATGAAGACCGGCGAAGGCAAGACCCTGGTCGCAACGCTCGCGGTCTACCTCAACGCGCTCGCCGGCAAGGGCGTCCACGTCGTCACCGTCAACGACTACCTCGCCCGCCGCGACTCCGGCTGGATGGGCCAGATCTACGGCTTCCTCGGCCTGACCACCGGCGTGATCGTGCACGGCCTCGACGATTCCGAGCGCAAGACGGCCTATGCCTGCGACATCACCTACGGCACCAACAACGAATACGGCTTCGACTATCTGCGCGACAACATGAAGTACCGGCTCGAGGACATGGTCCAGCGGCCGCACTTCTACGCCATCGTCGACGAAGTCGACTCCATCCTGATCGACGAAGCGCGCACGCCGCTGATCATCTCCGGCCCTCTCGACGACCGTTCCGACTTCTACAACACCATCGACGGTTTCCTGCCCAAGCTCGACAAGTCCGACTACGACGTCGACGAGAAGCAGCGCACGGTGACGCTGACCGAAGCCGGCATGGAGAAGATCGAGACGCTGCTGCGCGATGCCGGCCAGCTCAAGGGCGAGTCGCTCTACGACGTCGAGAACGTCTCCGTCGTGCACCACATCAACCAGGCGCTGCGCGCCCATACGCTGTTCACGCGCGACAAGGACTACATTGTCCGCGACGACGAGGTCGTCATCATCGACGAATTCACCGGCCGCATGATGCAGGGCCGCCGCTATTCGGAAGGCCTGCATCAGGCGCTGGAAGCCAAGGAGCAAGTGCAGGTCCAGCCGGAAAACCAGACGCTGGCCTCGATCACCTTCCAGAACTATTTCCGGATGTACGAAAAGCTCGCCGGCATGACCGGCACGGCGCTGACCGAAGCCGACGAACTGTTCGACATCTACAAGCTCGAGGTCGTGGAAATCCCGACCAATTTGCCGGTCGCCCGTCTCGACGAGGACGACGAGGTCTATCGCACCCAGAACGAGAAATACGCCGCGATCCTGGCCGAGATCGAGCGCGCCAATGCGCGGCTGCAGCCGGTGCTGGTCGGCACCGCCTCGATCGAAAAATCGGAAGTGATCGCCGAATATCTCAAGAAGCACGGCTATCGGCAGATCGATTTCGGCAGCGAACATTCGATGCAGAAGCTGTACGCCGCGGCCCGCGCCGGCAAGCCGGCAAAGCTGTTCGCGGTGCTGAACGCGCGCTTCCACGAGCAGGAAGCCTACATCGTCGCGGAAGCCGGCGTACCCGGCGCGATCACGATCGCGACCAACATGGCCGGCCGCGGCACCGACATCAAGCTCGGCGGCTCGCTGGAAATGCGCATCCAGCAGGAGGCCGCTTCGATCGAGGACGAGGCCGAGAGGGCCAAGAAGATCGAGCAGATCAAGGCCGACATCGAGCACTTCCGCGACATCGTGCTGAAGGCCGAGGAAGAGGTCGAGATCGAGCCGGCGAAGGGTTCGAAGCCCGCCAAGACCGTGAAGAAGCCCGGCGGCCTCTACATCATGGGCTCCGAACGCCACGAATCCCGCCGCATCGACAACCAGCTCCGCGGCCGTTCCGGCCGTCAGGGCGACCCCGGCCGCTCGAAATTCTTCCTGTCGCTGGAAGACGATCTGATGCGCATCTTCGGCTCGGATCGCCTCGACAGCATGCTGCAGCGTCTCGGCCTGCAAGAGGGCGAGGCGATCATCCATCCCTGGATCAACAAGGCGTTGGAGAAGGCGCAGCAGAAGGTCGAGGCGCGCAACTTCGACATCCGCAAGAATTTGCTCAAGTTCGACAACGTCCAGAACGACCAGCGCAAGGTGATCTTCGACCAGCGCGTCGACCTGATGAAGGACGACAGCGTCGCCGAGACCGTCGCCGACATGCGCCACGCCTTCATCGACGACCTCGTCGCCAAGCACGTGCCCGAGCATGCCTATGCCGAGCAGTGGGACGTCGCGGGCCTGAAGGAAGAGCTCAAGCGCGTGCTCGATCTCGACTTGCCTGTCGAGGACTGGGCCAAGGAAGAGGGCATCGCCGACGAGGAGCTGCTCACGCGGATCGAGACCCGCGCCGACGAGCACATGGCCGCAAAGGTCGCGCAATGGGGTCCCGACGTGATGCGTTACGTCGAGAAGACCATTCTGCTGCAGACCCTCGACCATCTCTGGCGCGAGCATCTGATCATGCTCGACCATCTGCGCCAGGTCATCGGCCTGCGCGGCTACGGCCAGCGCGATCCGTTGCAGGAGTACAAGACCGAAGCGTTCAACCTCTTCCAGGAGATGAGCGCGCATCTGCGCGAGGCCGTCACTGCGCAGCTGATGCGGGTCGAGATTGTGCCGCCGGAGCAGGAAGCCCCGGCGCTGCCGCCGATGGAAGCGCACAAGTTCGACCCGAACACCGGCGAGGACGAAATGGCGCTCGCCAGCGTCACGCTCGGAGCGCAGGCCACCGACGCGGCGTTGCGCGATCCCAAGAACCCGGCCAGCTGGGGCAAGATCGGCCGCAACGAGGATTGCCCGTGCGGCTCAGGCAAGAAGTACAAGCACTGCCACGGGCGGTATGCGTAGCGATCAGCTGTGAGGTGCGACGTCGGCGCCTCGCTTTCCACTGTCGTCGCCCGGTTTAGCCGGGCGACCCAGTACGCCGCGGCTTCTCGGTTCAGATCACATCAGTCTCTGGAATACTGGATCGCCCGATTAAATCGGGCGATGACAGCGAGTATGTGGCGCGCAGCTCCATCTCCATCGTCGTCCTGGCGAAAGCCAGGACCCATTACCCCAGTGAGAGGTTAAGGCCCGAGCTGCTAACCCGCGCGGGTTTTCGGCCAAACTGGGTTCTGGGGTAATGGGTCCTGGATCGGCGCTCCGCTTCGCTGCGCTTGTCCAGGATGACCGTTGAGAGAGCGCGCTAAACGCACCCCTCAATTCGAGCTGTCGATCAAGCTCTCCAGCAGCCGCTTCAATTCGCTCGTCGACTTGTCGCCGTAGCTCTCCAGGATGTGCTCTTCCTGGTCGACCGCGAGCGAGTTGAGCTTCTTGCTCAGCACCTTGCCGCGGTCGGAGATGAACATCAGGACCTTGCGGCGATCGTTCGGGTCCTGCACGCGGTAGACCAGCGTGTCAGAGACCATGCGGTCGATCATCTTGGTCAGCGTTGGATGGTTGAGCAGCACGGCATCCGCCAGCTCGCCCATCGAATGGCCGTTGCCATCCGACAGCACTTTCAGGATGCGCCACTGCTCGACGGGGACGCCTTCCTTGCTCAACCGCAGTTCGAGCTGCCGGTTGATCTCCCGGTTGGCTTGCGCGAGCAGGTAGGCGAGGTGTTCGGTGATCGGGGTGTTCGGTTTTGCCACGGCTAAGACTTTGTCTTGACCCAAATGAGTGAATGTCTTGCAATCGATGCTGCATCTATATGCACTTCAATTCTTGAATATTCAATATTTTCAAAATAGGATATTGCCCAACAATAGGGCGGGTGCCGCGGCCGCCTGCTGAATGAGCTTTCAAGTCTGGTGTCAGACAGGAGTTGGCGTGCGCGCGACGGTAAACTTCCCGGCTCACGGCGGTCCGGCCTTACCGCCGTCCTTGCTGTTCAGGAATCTGTCGCCCGCGGCAGCGGATTTCGACCTGTCGCCGGTTGACGCGCATTTCATGAAGCGCCGCGGTGCACACAACAAGCTCCGCATCGGAGGCTTCATGTGCTGCACCGGCTCGCCCGGCGTTTGGGGCCCGTGCGCGACAAGCAGCGCGCAGCTCGCGGTCGCCGAGATCAACAAGCGCGGCGGCATCCTCGGGCGCGAGATCGAGCTTTCGATCTATGACGCTGGCGGTCCGCTCGACGAGATTCTGAGCCGCGCCGAGCAGGCGATCGCTTCGGATGAGATCGACCTCATCGTCGGACTGCATACCAGCGCGGTGCGCGTGGCGCTGCGCAAGGTCACCACCCGCCACCGCATCCCCTACATCTACACACCCGTCTACGAGGGCGGCGAGCAGACACCGGGCGTCATGGCGATCGGCGAGACGCCGCGCTGGCAGAGCCGCCCCTCCATTCACTGGCTCGCCGACGTCAAGAAGGCGGCGCGCTGGTACCTGATCGGCAGCGACTATGTCTGGCCCTGGCAGTCACACCGCGCGGTGAAGCGCTACATCAAGGAGGCCGGCGGCCATGTCGTCGGCGAAGAGTTCGTTCCCCTCGGCGAAGACAACCACGAGCCGCATCTGGAGCGCATCCGTGCCGCGAGGCCGGACGTCGTGCTGATCTCGTTGATCGGCACCGACAGCATCACGTTCAATCGCGCGTTCGGCGAATGCGGCCTGGGCGCCACGACGCTGCGGCTGGCCGGGGCGATGGACGAGACCGTGTTGCTCGGAATCGGCGCCGACAACAGCGAGAACCTGTTCTGCGCCTCCGGCTATTTCCCCGGCATCGGATCGCGGGCCAACGACGACTTCCAGAGCCGCTATCGCGCGATGTTCGGGCCGAACGGGCCTCCGATCGGCTCGCTCGGTCAATCCAGCTATGAGGGACTGCGCTTCCTCGAGGCAGTCGCGAACAAGGCGGGCACGTTGGCGATGGGCCCGATGCTCGCGGCCGGCCGCAACATCGTCTATGGCGGCGCGCGCGGCCCCGTCACCGTCAGGAACGGTCACACCCGGATGCAAATGTATCTGGCCGGGGCGGATGGCCTCGACTTCAAGCTGATCAAACCGATCTGATGCCGGCGCGGCCATCTGCAAACGCCAGATTCCAAAATAATACTTGAAAAGGAAAATATTTCCGTCTGTAATATCGAGGTGAAGCCGATTGGCGCGCGCCGCACACGTGCGCCCATGAGGCTCCAATGCCAGGGATTCCAATTCCAGGGATCAAGAAGCCTTTGAGGAGAGCGCCGTGACAGTTGTCCTTCCCACGCCAGCCCAATTGCGCAGTGTCGCCGACCAGTGCGGCCTTTCGCTATCCGACGACGATGTCGCCTCGTTCCGCGGCCTGATGCAGGGCTCGATCGAAGCCTACAATCTCGTCGGCGCCATGCCGGACGAGGTGCCGGAGGTCAAATATCCGCGCACGCCGGGCTATCGGCCCTCGCCGGAAGAGAACCCGCGCAACGCCTGGTATCGCAAGTCGACCGTCAAGGGTGCGGCGAGCGGCAAGCTCAAGGGCAAGACGGTCGCTCTCAAAGACAACATCATGCTCGCCGGCGTTCCCATGATGAACGGCTCGGCGACGCTGGAAGGCTACGTCCCCGATTTCGACGCCACCATCGTCACGCGCATGCTCGATGCCGGCGCCGAGATCGCCGGCAAAGTCCATTGCGAATCCTTCTGCATGTCCGGCGGCAGCCACACCAATGCGGTCGGCGCCGTCCACAATCCGCACAAGATGGGCTATTCGGCCGGCGGCTCGTCGTCAGGCTCAGGCGTCGTCGTCGCGCTCGGCGAGGTCGACATGGCGATCGGCGGCGACCAGGGCGGTTCGATCCGCATGCCGTCCTCGTTCTGCGGCACCTACGGCATGAAGCCGACCTGGGGCCTCGTGCCCTACACCGGCATCATGCCGATCGAGGTGTTCGTCGATCACACCGGCCCGATGACGGCGACCGTCGCCGACAACGCGCTGCTGCTCGAAGTGCTCGCCGGCGACGACGGCTACGATCCCCGCATCAAGGCGCCCAAGGTCGAGGAGTACACCAAGGCGCTCGGCCAGGGCGTCAAGGGCATGAAGATCGGCATCCTCAAGGAAGGTTTTGAGCAGGCGAATGCCGAAGCCGCCGTGAACGAGAGCGTGCGGGAGGCCGCAAAGCGTTTTAGGGATCTCGGCGCCACGGTCGAGACGGTTTCGATCCCGATGCATCTCGCCGGCCCCGCGATCTGGACGCCGATCGGCACCGAGGGCATGACCCAGACCATGATGTATGGCGACGGCTATGGCCTGTCCCGCTCCGACCTCTATTCGACCACGCTGATGGACTTCCATCGCGGCTGGCGCCGGCAGGCGGATTCACTGTCCGAGACCACAAAGCTGTTCCTGCTGCTCGGCACCTACATCAACAATACTTTCGGTCCCCGTTATTACGGCAAGGCGCTCAACATCTCCCGCCGCCTGACGGCGGCCTACGACAAGGCCTTCAAAGACTACGATCTGCTGCTGCTGCCGACCACGCCGATGAAGGCGACGAAGCTGCCGGAGCCCACGGCCAGCCGCGAGGACTATGTCGCGCGTGCGCTGGAAATGATCTCCAACACCGCGCCGTTCGACATCACCCATCATCCCGCGATGTCGCTGCCCTGCGGCATGGTCGACGGCCTGCCCGTCGGTCTGATGCTGGTCGGACGCATGTTCGAGGAATCCACCATCTACCGCGCCGCGCACGCGTTCGAGCAGATCGGCGACTGGAAGAAGATGTGAGCGAGGGACTTATGCAGACGGACGGACCAGAGCGTTTTCAAGCTAAGTGGATACCGGTTCGCGTCAAGAAAACGCGTCAAAACAAGAACCCATCATATGGCTAACGCGTTCGTCGCGGCGTTCGAGATCCTGAGCTTCGGCGCGATCATCGTCCTGATCGTGCTGGGGCTCGGGATCATCGCCAGCATGATGGGCATCTTCAACTTCGCGCAGGGAGAGTTCGTCCTGCTCGGGGCCTACATTACCTATCTCGCCTACGCCAAGGGCCTGCCGATCTGGGCCGGCATGGTCGCCGCGCCCTTCGTCGTCGGCGCACTCGGCTTCGTGCTGGAGGCGCTGATCATCCGCCGCTTCTACGCAGCACCCATCGTCGCCATGCTCGGCACCTATGCGCTTGGCTTGATCATCCGCGAATCCGTGCGCGGCCTGATCGGCGGCTTCTATCTCACCGTGCCGGAGCCGATCGGCGGCTCGATCGACATCGGCGCCATGCACATCTCGGCCTGGCGCTTCACCATCATCGTCATCACGGCGCTGGTGATGGGTGGCTGCTATCTGCTGCTGGCGCGCACCAGCTTCGGCCTGCGCGTGCGCGCCACGCTGGAAAATCCTTCGCTGGCGCGCGCCTCCGGAATCTCCACGCCGCTGATCTATGGCGCCACCTTTGCGTTCGGTGCGGCGCTTGCCGGCCTAGCCGGCGCTCTGATCGTGCCGGTGTTCAGCCTGTTCGCCGATCTCGGCCTGCGCTTCCTGATCCAGGGCTTTGTCGCGGTCATGGTCGGCGGCGTCGGCTCCTTCATCGGGCCGGTCGCGGGCGCCGGGCTCATCGGCACGCTCAGTGCCGCGCTGCCCTGGGTAATGGCGCCCGTCGTTGCCGATGTCCTCGTTTTTGTTCTCGCCATCGTCTTCATCAAATTCCGGCCGCAGGGCCTCATCGCTGGAAAAGGGGTTTAGTCACATGTCCGATCGCACTCAGCTCTCCCGCCGCCGCTTCCTCTCGAATTTCGCCTTTGCCTCCGGCGCGGTCGCCACCGGCGTCGGCAGTTGGGTGATTCCGGCGCCCTGGGCTAATGCGGCCGAAGCCCCGATCAAGGTGGGCATCGCCACTGACCTCACCGGGCCGATCGCCTACGCCGGCAATGCCGACGCCAACGTCGCGAAGATGGTGATCAAGGAGATCAACGCCGGCGGCGGTCTGCTCGGCCGCCCGCTCGAGCTCTATATCGAGGACACCGCCTCGAACGAATCCGTCGCGGTCGGCAACGTCCGCAAGCTGATCCAGCGCGACAAGGTCGACATGGTATTGGGCGGCATCACCTCGTCGATGCGCAACGCGATCAAGGACCCGATCGTCGCGCGCGGCAAGACGCTCTACATCTATCCGCAGCTCTACGAAGGCAAGGAGTGCACGCCCTATCTGTTCTGCACTGGGCCGACGCCCGCGCAGCAGTGCGACGAGTTCATTCCCTGGCTGATCAAGAACGGCGGCAAGAAGTTCGCGCTGCCGAGCGCCAACTACGTCTGGCCGCACACGCTCAACGTCTATGCCCGCAAGGTGATCGAGGCCAACGGCGGCGAGGTCGTGTTCGAGGAATATTATCCGCTCGACCAGGTCGATTTCTCCTCGACCGTCAACCGCATCATCTCCAACAAGGTCGACGTCGTCTTCAACACCGTCATCCCGCCCGGTGTCGGTCCGTTCTTCAAGCAACTCTATGAGGCCGGCTTCCTCAAGAATGGCGGACGGCTGGCTTGCGTCTACTATGACGAGAACACGCTCAACATCAATCAGGCGGCCGAGATCGAGGGGCTCGCCAGCTGTCTCGATTATTTCAAGGTGCTGACCAAGGAGAACCCGTTCGACGCCAAAATCCAGGCGGCCTACGAGAAGGATTTCCCGGGCAACTTCCTGTTCGCCGCCGGCAGCGCCGCCACCGGCACCTATCGCGGCCTGAAGCTGTGGGAAGCCGCCGTCAAGGAAGCCGGCAAGATCGACCGCGAGTCGGTTGCGGCTACGCTCGACCACGCCAAGATCGCCGAAGGTCCGGGCGGACCGGCCGAGATGGTGCCGGGCAAGCGGCACTGCAAGATGAAAATGTACACCGCGGTCGCCAAGGGCGGCAATTACGAGATCGTCGGACGCAGCGACGGGCTCGTCGATCCCAAGGAGTGTTAAGCTGGAATGCTGAAGTCGATGGGCGCAGTGAAACAGGCAATCCCCGCCGAGATCGGCGGGGAGGCGGTCGGCGCGATGACTGAACACGCATCAGCGAAGCAAGCCGCTCCGGGACGAAAGGTCTTGCCGATCGTGGAGGGCGCCGTGCTCGTCGCGGCGCTGTTCGCGCCGCTGGTGCTGCAGGACTACCTCACGGTGTTCGCGACGCGGGTGATCATCCTCGCGCTGTTCGCGCTGTCGTTCGACCTGGTGTGGGGCTATGCCGGCATCATGAGCTTCGGCCAGGCGCTGTTTTTTGGTTCAGCCGGCTATGGCGTGGCGCTGCTCGCGCGCGACCTCGACATCACCAACATCTTCCTGGTGCTGCCTGCGGGCACCATCATCGGCCTCACCTTCGCGCTGCTGCTCGGCGGCTTCCTGCTGCTGGGGCGGCATCCCTCCAGTGTGATCTTCGTCTCGCTGGGCACGCTGACCGGATCCTACGCCGCCGACCGGCTGGCGCGCGGCTGGTACTATCTCGGTGGCCAGAACGGCATCCCCTCGATCGCGCCGATGACGGTCGGCAGTTACGAGTTCTCGGAAGGGCCGCCGTTCTATTATCTCGTGCTTGGCCTTCTTGTTGTGGTCTACCTGCTTTGCCGTTTTCTGGTGCGCTCGCAGTTCGGGTTGGCGCTGGCCGGCCTGCGCGAGAACGAGCAGCGCATCGCCTTCTTCGGCTACAAGGCGCAGCACCTGAAGGCGATTATCTTCGCGATCGGCGGCGCGGTAGCAGGTCTTGCCGGCAGCCTTTACGCCTTCCACGAAGGTTTCGTCTGGCCCAACATGGTCGGCGTCGTGGTCTCGACGCAAGTCGTGCTCTATGTGCTGTTTGGCGGCTCCGGCACGCTGATCGGCGCCGTCATCGGCGCTGTCATCGTCGAGGGCGTCAGCTTCTGGCTCTCGGACAATTACCGCGAGGTCTGGCCGATCATCCTTGGCGTGCTGCTGTTGCTCGTGATCCTGTTCCGGCCGCTCGGCCTGATCAGCTTTGTGCTCGGCGAGCGCGAGCGGGTCGGCAGCTTTGGTGGCAAGTCCAGGGAGACCCAAAAGGAGAAGCGCGATGCCGCTCCTTGAAGCCACCGGCGTCAAGAAGATCTTCGGCAAGCTCACCGCGCTCGATGGCGCCGCGCTGACCGTCGGCGAGAACGAGTTTCACGGCCTGATCGGCCCCAACGGCTCCGGCAAGAGCACGCTGATGAAGTGCATTGCCGGCGCCGAGGTGCCGACGCAGGGCAAGGTGAGCTTCATCAACACCGACATCACCGCGTTCACGCCGACGGAGCGTGCCCGCGCCGGCATGAGCCTGAAATTCCAGATCACGTCCGTGCTGCCGACGCTGACGCTCTACGACAACATCCTGCTCGCCTTGCAGGCGCAGTCCTCGCTGTTCGATCTCGTGTTCTCGCGCACGCGCGGGCTCCTGCACGATCAGGTCATGACCATGCTGACGCAGTTCCGCCTCGCTGACCGCGCTTTCGACGCGGCGGCGGCGCTGTCGCATGGCCAGCAGCAATGGCTGGAGATCGCGATGGCGCTGGCCGGCAAGCCGAAGCTTCTGCTGCTGGACGAGCCCACCGGCGGCATGAGCCTGGAGGAGCGCCGCGTCACCGGCGAATTGCTGCAGCCGATCAAAAAACATTGCTCGCTGGTCATCGTCGAGCACGATCTCGATTTCATCCGCGACATCTGCGATCGCCTCACCGTGCTCGACCAGGGCAAGGTGCTGGCATCCGGCACTGTGTCGGAGATCCAGGCCAACAAGGCCGTCCAGGAGATCTATTTGCGCCGTGCCTGAATTTTTGGACATCAAGCATCTCGACGCCGGCTATGGCCGCAGCCAGGTCCTGTTCGACGTCAACCTCGGCATTCCCTGGCGCGGCGGTGTCGCCGTGCTGGGCCGCAACGGCGCCGGCAAGACCACGCTGATGAAGACCATCGTCGGCGAGCTGCCGGCGTGGAAGGGCGAGGTCGCCTTCGATGGCCGCGACATCAGCCGCCGCGCGACCCAGGAGCGCGTACGCGCCGGCATCGGCTACGTGCCGCAGGAGCATTCGGTGTTCGCGCGCCTGTCGGTGCGCGACAATCTCGCGGTCGGCTCGCTCGCGAGCAGGAAAGCCGACGCGGTCGACCACGTGCTGACCATCTTCCCAAAGCTCGGCCAGCGCCTCGACCAGCCCGCCGGCACGCTTTCCGGCGGCGAGCGCAAGATGCTCGCCATCGGCCGCGCCATGCTGGGCGATCCCAAGCTGCTTCTGCTCGACGAGCCAACCGAAGGCGTCTGGATCGGTGTCATCGAGGAGATCACCGAGCGCCTGATCGAGCTCGCGAAAACCATCGCCGTCATCATCGTCGAGCAGCACCTCGACCTCGCGCTCCGCGTAGCCGATTACGCCTACGTGCTGGACCGCGGCCGCGTCGCACTGCAAGGCGAGGCAGGCGAAGTGAGGGGCAATCCGGAGTTGCTGCGTTATCTGGCGCCGTAGGAGAGCCCTGGCAGTTCGTCATCCCCGCGCAATGGCGAAGCCATTGTCGCTGGAGGCACTCGCGTAGCGCTGCCAGCCGGGCCGTCGCCCTTCGAGGGCGGCTGAAGAAGCGGACACCTCAGGGTGACGGCGAAGTGCTTCCGAAAAATGGATTGACGATGGACAGCCCACCGATGCTGCGGCCGTGCTGCATGTCCTCGCTATACAGCGTCTCGCAGCCAGCCTCGATCGCGGCCGCTACGATCAGAGCATCGTAGAAGGCAAGCGTATGGTCGCGCGCAAGCGCAAGCGCCGTAGCGTGCGTGTCGGCGGTGAGCGGTGCGATATCCGGAAACCGAAATCGGATGGCTTGCACCGCGGCCTCGATAACGGACCAGTCCTGTCTTTGCTTCTTGCGCAGTACGTTGGTGAACTCGTTCAGCACCTGCGCACTGATGACGCCGCCGCCAGCAATTGTGGTCAGCGCGCGCTCGCGCCGGATGTCGGCCGAAAAGGCATAGACCAAGATGTTGCTGTCGAAGAACGAGCTCATCTCTCGTTCGCTTCGTCGCGGTCGAATTTGTAACCCTCGGGCAGGGGAATCCGGAACTGCTCGGCTCGCTTGAGAAATTCCGCTCGTCTGTCGACCTTCTCTACTTTGATCTGGCCTGTCGAAGCCTCTACGACGTTGAGCTCGTCACCGGGGGCGAGGTTCAAGGCCTCAACGAGTGCCTTAGGCAGACGGACTGCGAGGCTGTTACCCCATTTGGAGACCAGCATGGACTGCTCCATGATATACAGGATTATTGTATATCATGGATAGGATATCATCGCAATTCAAGGGCTTCAGGTCCTGGAATGCCGCTGATCATCCGGGACGGCCGTCAGCTTGGTACGAATCGGGAAGGGGCGAGAGGTTCCCGCCCGTTTACTTCACGGCCCCAAACCGGCTGTCGAACGAGTTCGACTGCACGACCGGCGCGGCTCCCATGATCTGGGATGCTTCACCCGCGCCATCCGACACCGACGGCTTGAGCGCAGGGCGGGTTGCGGCGAGACGGGTGTCGGGCTTCGCAGGTTCGGCGGGCTTGGCAGCGACAACAGCCGGCTTCGGCGCATCCTTCGCTGCATCCTTGGACTTGTCGTGTCCCGGCACGAACCGGGTCACCGCGGCCTTCAGCCGGGACGCCGCGCTCGGCGGCGTCGTGGTCGTCGCGGCCGGGGCGACAGATGCCGTGGCTTGCGGCGAAGGCGTGGTCGCCGTGGCCTCGGCGTTGCCCATGCCCATCTTGCGGCCGAGATTCGAGAAGAAGCCGGATTTCTCAGGTGCAGCAGCGGTGGCGACGCGGGTGTTGGCGGCGGGCGCGCTGACGGCGACAACCGGCTCCTCCTGCGGCGAGGGCGCGGCTGCATCGAGATTCGGCTTCGGCGGATTGACGTGCCCAGGGATCGTGCCCGGCGCCTTCGCCATGGCCAGCATCTGCAACGTCGTGCCTTCGGCGCCCTCCGACAGGCCGGTCGAGCCTTCCGGAATCTTCGCGGCGAAGATTTTGTTCATGCCGCCGTCGATGCCGGTGTTCATGCGCGCAACGGGCGTGCCACGCGAAACCAGCTTGCTGTACTCCGCCTGGTCGCGCGCATCCTTCTCGCGCACAGCGCTGGCGATCTCCTCGGGGATCACATAGGCCGGGCACTTTGCAGACGCGTCGAACACCGGATCGCGCTTGGCGTCGGGCGGCTTGGCGGCGTCGAAGACGTACTTCTTCTCGCAGAAATCGACCTTCGGCTCCTGCCGCGTCACCTCGAAATGATCATAGCCTTCCTTGATCATCTTCCAGAACGGCATGTTCGGATTGTTCCGGTGCTTGGCCATGTTCACCGGCGTCATCTTGAACGGATAGGCCTGCAGCTGAAACGCCTTCTGGCCGCCGAAGAAGGACTCGCGCCCGAGCGAATAGATCTCGGCGATCTGCTCGTCCGTCATCGCGTAGCAGCCGCGCGACGAACAATCGCCATGCACCATCAGCTGCGAGCCGCTGCGGCCCAAGGCCTTGTCGAACGCGTTCGGATAGCCCGTGTTGAACGACAAATAGTATGCCGATTGCGGATTCATCTGGCCCGGATTGATCGAGTAGAATCCTTCCGGCGCCTGGCGATCGCCTTCGCGCACCTTCGGCCCGAGGTCGCCCGACCAGCGACAGATCGGATAGGTCTTGAGCAGCGCGAACTGGCCGTTGCGGGTCTGCTTCCAGACCTCGAGCTCGGCCTCCTGCTTGAACAGGCGCACCAGGATCGGCGATTGCAGGTCCATGTTCTTCTCGACCATCGCGGCGAGAAGTTTTGGCGGCACCGGCTGGTTGGCCTTGGCATTGGTCGCAAGCGAAACCTGGTCGGTGTCGCAGCCGGCCAGCACAAAGCTGGCGGCAAGCGCCACCGAAACCAAAAACGCGCGAGCAAGCGAACGAGAAATCAAGATGGACCCCACACCGTCCAGGGCATCGCGCGCAAACCCCAATCTTGAAGCATGATCCGACCGGAGACCCGGACCCGTCGCGACGGGCTTTTTCGCAATCACGCTCCAGCGCTTATGCCCTGAAGCCATTGATTAAAATTCTAACCTCTGGGGCATGTGGTCGCAACCCGAGCGGGGATCACGAGCCCGTTGGCCCAAAGGTGTGGTCAACGAAGACTTAAACTGGGCCGTAACTTGGGCCTCGCGGCCAAACCGGTACAGAGATCGCTGATTTGGGCAAAAAAAGGGTTAACGCGGGGTTACCGGGGCCTACGGCGCGGTTTGGCCGGCCTCAAACTCAGTGTCGTCCTGGCGAAAGCCAGGACCCATTACCCCAAGGAGGGTGACGCGGCCGACGGGCCCCAAACCTGCCCGAATCAGCCCAGTTTCCGGCCAATATCGAGGAATTTCTGCCGTCGATGCTTGCGAATGGCGGCGCCGTCCAGACCCCGGAGCTCATCAAAGGCCTTGGCGATGGCGTCGCCCGTGGTGGCGATCATGGCGGCGGGGTCGCGATGGGCGCCGCCGACCGGCTCCTTCAGGATGCTGTCGATCACGCCGAAGCGGAGCATGTCCTGGGCGGTGATCTTCATGTTGTTGGCGGCTTCCTGCGCCTTGGAGCCGTCGCGCCACAGAATCGAGGACGCCGCCTCGGGCGAGATCACGCTGTAGATCGCGTGCTCCAGCATCAGGACCTTGTTGGCGGTGGTGATGGCGATGGCGCCGCCGGACATGCCCTCGCCGGTGATGATGGCGACGTTCGGCACTGTCAGTGCCATGCAGGCATCGGTCGAACGCGCGATCGCCTCGGCCTGGCCGCGCTCTTCCGCGCCGATGCCGGGATAGGCGCCGGCGGAATCGGCGAGCGACAGCACCGGCAGGCCGAACCGCTCGGCCATCTCCATCAGCCGCACGCATTTGCGATAGCCCTCGGGCCGCGCCATGCCGAAATTATGCTTGATGCGGCTCTCGGTGGAATCGCCCTTTTCCTGGCCCATCACGCAGATGGCCTCGCCGCGGAAGCGGCCGAAGCCGGCCACCAGCGCCTCGTCCTCGCCGAATTTGCGATCGCCGGCGAGCGGGGTGAACTCGGTGATCAGGCCCTTGATGAAGTCGTTGAAATGCGGCCGCTGCGGATGCCGCGCGACCAGCGTCTTCTGCCACGGCGTCAGGTTCAGATAGAGGTCGGCCATCGCCTGCGCGGCCTTGTCCTCGATCCGCCCGATCTCCTCGGCGATGTCGCTGCCGGAGGCCGCAAGCGTCCGCAATTCGTCGAGCTTGGAATCGAGCTCGGCGACGGGCTTTTCGAAATCGAGATAGCTGCGCATCTGGTCTGGCATCAACTCAATATAGGAAGAACGGGGCGAGGCGGCGAAGCGGATTCGATGTCGCGGTAAGAAATGTAGGTTCGTCAATGAGTTGGCTTGTGTGCTCGCAACGAGCGCAGGCCAAATCATCGTGAGGCCCCGGCTCTTTCTGCGGAGATGTGGCCGAAGTCAAGGCGGTTTCGGGCTGTGGCCTGTAGCCGGGCTACCGGAGACTCATTTCTCCGCCAGGGGGTGCAGGTCGCGGACCAGGCTCTTCAGCCGCTCCTCGACCACGTGGGTGTAGATCTGAGTCGTCGAGATGTCGGTGTGGCCGAGCAGCGTCTGCACGATGCGCAAATCGGCCCCGTTGTGCAGCAGGTGGCTGGCGAAGGCGTGGCGCAGCACGTGGGGGGAGACCAGCCGGGCCTGCAGCCCCGAAGCAACCGCGAGCTCCTTCAAGTCGCGGGCAAAATGCTGCCGCGTCAGATGTCCGCTCTCGCCGAACGAGGGGAACAACCATTTCGAGGCCGCCACGCTGTTCTTCTTGTCTGTCTTGCTGTTGTCCTTGGCCGCCTCCGTCGCCGCGAGATAATCGGCCATCGCCTGGCGCGAGGCCTCGTTGAGCGGCACCAGCCGTTCCTTGTTGCCCTTGCCGCGCACCACGATCATGCGGGCGTCGCGCTTCGCGGCCGTGCGCGGCAGCGCCACCAGCTCGGAGACGCGCAGGCCGGTGGCGTAGAGCACCTCGAGCAGGCAATAGAGCCTCAGGGCGCGCAGCCGTTTCGACGGCGAGGCATCCTCCGCCTCGCTCAATTCCTTGGCGCGGCGGAGCATGCGGTCGACATCCGCGATCGACAGCACCTTCGGCAGGCCGCGGCCGCGCTTCGGGCCGGACAGGATCGCCGCGGGATCGTCGGTTCTGATGCGTTCGTTCAGGAGGAAGCGATAGAGATGCCGCATCGCCGACAGCCGCCGCGCGACGCTGGTGGATTTGAAGCCTCGCGTGTCGAGATCGGCGAGATAGTCGCGCAGCGTCTGTGTTTCCGCATCCTCAAATGCATGGCCGACGCGGCCGAGAAACTCGGAGAAGTCGGTGAGGTCGCGGCGGTAGGCATCGAGCGTGTTGGGGCCGGCGCCCTGTTCCGCCGCGAGCATGTCGAGGAACAGGCCGGTGAGTTTTGTATCTGAGGGCTTGCTGGTGGAAGATCTGGCACGCATGCCCGGCAGCCTAGCCCCTATTTCTTGAGAAACTTATCCGGCGGGATCGTCACCGTCATTTCCCGCGGCTTCGGATTGACGAAGTTCGCCAGCGCGAAGACCACGCCATAGACGATGCCGGCGATCACGGCGACGACCGTCAGGAAGCGGAACAGGCTGGGCATCGGCAGGATCTCGGAGGGGTCTCGGTCAGGGGCTCGGCGGGCAAATTAACCAATGAAATCATCCAACACGTTCGCTGTTTCGTGGCAAGAGTCCTCTGGCGAGGGCCCCTGCGGGGTCGTATAGGTGGCCAAAGGATGCCGCCTTTGGCGGCAGATCGAGCGAGACCCAATCGAGCGAGACAAATGCCCGACGCCGCGTTGCCGATCCAAGCTTCGCCCGAGGCCGACATCCTGTCGGCGCTGGGGACGCGCTCGATCGTGCTCGTCGGCATGATGGGAGTGGGCAAATCCACCATCGGCCGCCGCATGGCTCTCAGGCTCAAGCTGCCCTTCATCGATGCCGACACCGAGATCGAGGCGGCGGCCGGCATGACCATACCGGAAATCTTCGAGCGCCACGGCGAGCCGCATTTCCGCGACGGCGAGGCCCGCGTGATCGCGCGTCTGCTTGACGGTGGTCCCATCGTGCTGGCGACCGGCGGCGGCGCCTTCATGCGCGAGGAGACGCGGGGCCGCATCGCGGCGAAGGCGATCTCGATCTGGCTCAAGGCCGATCATGATGTCATCATGCGCCGCGTGCGCCGGCGCGCCGACCGTCCGCTGCTCCAGACCGCCGATCCCGAGGGAACCGTGACGCGCCTGCTCACCGAGCGCGAGCCGGTCTACGGCCATGCCGACCTCACCATCGCCTCGCGCGACGTGCCGCACGACAAGATCGTCGATGAGACCATCGAAACGCTGCGCGCGCATCTTTGCGGCGAACAGGCGTCCCCGCCACCAGCCGACGTCGCGAGTGCCGCACGATGACCGCGCCCTTGAAACATTCCGATCCCGTCAACGTCGAAGTCGCGCTGGAGAATCGCGCCTATGACATCGTCATCGGCCGCGGCGTGCTGGCCTCGCTCGGCGAACGGGTCGCGCGTCTGCGTCCCGGCGTGCGCACCGCGATCGTGACGGATCGCACGGTCGCGAAATATTGGCTCGAGCCCGCCGAGGCATCGCTCGCAGCCGCGGGCATTCCGACATCGCGCATCGTCGTCGAGGAAGGCGAGATCTCCAAGACCTATGCCGGCCTCGAAAAGGTCAGCGAGGCCCTGATCGCCGCGAAGATCGAGCGCAACGATCTGGTCATCGCGCTCGGCGGCGGCGTGGTCGGCGATCTCGCCGGCTTTGCCGCGGCGATCCTGCGCCGCGGCGTCGATTTCGTGCAGGTGCCGACCTCGCTGCTGGCGCAGGTCGATTCCTCCGTCGGCGGCAAGACCGGCATTAACTCGCCGCAGGGCAAGAATCTGCTCGGCGCCTTCCACCAGCCGGTGCTGGTGATCGCCGACACCGCCGTGCTCGACACGTTGTCGCCGCGGCAGTTCCGCGCCGGCTATGCCGAGGTCGCCAAATACGGCGTGCTCGGCGACGAGGCCTTCTTCGCCTGGCTCGAGAAGAACCATTCCGACATCTCCAAAGGCGGTTCGGCGCGCGAGCATGCGATCGCGACCTCCTGCCGCGCCAAGGCCGGCGTCGTCTCGCGCGACGAGCGCGAGACCGGCGAGCGCGCGCTGCTCAATCTCGGCCATACGTTTGGTCATGCGCTGGAAGCCGCGACCGGCTTCTCCGACCGCCTGTTTCACGGCGAGGGCGTTTCGATCGGCATGACGCTGGCGGCGCAGCTCTCGGCCAGGCTCGGCATGATCGGCGAGGCGGATGCGACGCGAGTCGAGCGTCACCTCATTGAGGCCGGCCTGCCGACGCGCTTGCAGGACATCGCGGGCTTCGCGCAGGAGGGGCTTGCCGATGCCGACGCGCTGATGGCGCTGATGGCGCAGGACAAGAAGGTCGAGCGCGGCAGGCTCACCTTTATCCTGCTGGAGGCGGTGGGGCGGGCCGTCGTCGTGAAGAACGTCGAGCCGGCTCCGGTGCGCGACTTCCTCAAGGACAAGCTCGCCCAGAAGGCGTGACACGCGGCTGAACGGCGTTAAAGCGTTTTCGAGCGAAGTGGGTACCGGTTCGCGTCAAGAAAACGCGTCAAAACAAGAAACCAGAGTGGTTCATGGATTGGCTCGGATTCACCATCGTCATTCTCTGCCTGCTCGTCTCCGGCTTCTTCGCCGCGAGCGAGACCGCACTGACCGGCGCCTCGCGCGCCAGCATGCTGCGGCTCTCCAAGCAGGGTAATCGCGACGCCGACGTGGTCTCGCAGCTGCTCGACATGCGCGAGCGCCTGATCGGTGCGCTGCTGCTCGGCAACAACATCGCCAATATCAGTGCATCCGCGCTGGCCACCAGTATCTTCACGGCCTGGTTCGGCGACGTCGGCGTGCTCTATGCCACCGGCTTGATGACCGCACTGGTCGTGATCTTCGCCGAGGTGCTGCCCAAGACCATCGCAATCAACGCGCCCGACCGCATGGCGCTGGCAGTCGCCCGCCCGATGCGGCTGACGATGTACGTGCTGGGGCCGTTGCTGCGGATCGTGGAAGTCATCGTGCGGCTGTTGATGCGCCTGTTTGGCCTTGCCGGCGAGCACCAGGCGATCCTGTCGCCGACCGAGCGCCTCCGCGGCGCGGTCGACCTGCTGCATCATGAAGGCAAGTTCGAGAAGCTGGACCGCGACATGCTCGGCGGGCTGCTCGATCTGCGCGAGCTCCAGGTCTCCGACGTCATGATCCATCGCACCGAGATGACGATGATCAACGCCGATCTGCCGCCGGAGGATCTGGTGCGCGAGGTGCTGGCGGCCGAATACACCCGCATCCCGCTGTGGCGCGAGAAGCCGGAAAACATCATCGGCGTGCTCCACGCCAAGGATCTGCTGCGCGCGATCCGCGCGGCCGACGGCGAGACCTCGCGCATCGACGTCTCCACCATCGCGCTACCGCCCTGGTTCGTGCCGGAGATGCGGCCCGTCTCCGAGCAGCTCAAGGCGTTCCGCCGCCGCAAGACCCATTTCGCCCTGGTCGTCGACGAGTACGGCGAAGTGGAAGGTCTCGTGACGCTGGAAGACATTCTGGAAGAGATCGTTGGCGACATTTCCGACGAGCATGACGTCGTGGTCGCGGGCGTGCGCGCCCAGCCGGACGGCTCGGTCGTCGTCGACGGCTCGGTGCCGATCCGCGACCTCAACCGCGCCATGGACTGGCACCTGCCTGACGAAGAGGCAACGACGGTCGCCGGCCTCGTCATTCACGAGGCGCGCTCGATCCCCGACCGCGGCCAGAGTTTCACCTTCCACGGCTTCCGCTTCCGCGTCCTCCGCCGTGAACGCAACCGCATCACCGCACTCCGTATTTCACCGGTGCCGCGCGAGACGGAAATGGAAGAAGCCAAGCGGCGGCGGGCCGGGACGTCGTTTTGATTCCTCGGTCATTCCGGGGCGATGCGAAGCATCGAACTATGGTGCGCAATTGCGCACCTGAGAATCTCGAGATTCCGGGTTCGGCTCTTCGAGCCGCCCCGGAATGACCAAGCTAATTTTCTCCCGGCGCTTGCGCGTGGATCGCCAGCGCGTGCACGCTGCCTGCGAGTTCCGCGGCCAGTGCCGAATTTATCATGCGGTGGCGATCGACCCGGCTCTTCCCTTTGAAGCCCTGAGACACGATATATACGCGGAAGTGCGTCTCGCCGCTCGGCCGATGGCCGGCGTGGCCCTCATGCAAATGTGACTCGTCGACGACTTGCAGGCTTTCCGGCGTGAAAGCTTCCTGCAACTTGTTGCTGATAGTGTCTCTCATAGCCATGGGTGTGCCTTAAGGTGCGCGACCGCACTCCGTCAATTGCGTAGGCTGCCCTTGGGTAGCCGTTCTTCAGGACGCCGAGGCGAAGCTTCGGCTATGTGTTTTCAGCTAATTGCAATGTCAAGACTTGAAGGTTTTTGCATTGCGTAGTCAAAGTCAGCCATGCCGATTGATTCATCAAAGTTCTTCGACTCCATCCGGGTCAAGCCGAAAGGCAAGCAGCCGGAAGTGAAGCCGCGCGACGCCGTGGTCAATTGCGAATGGACCGGGTGTCAGAACAAGGGCGCGCATCGTGCGCCCAAGGGTCGCGACAATCAGCGTGAGTACTGGCACTTCTGCCTGAACCACGTGCGCGAGTACAACCAGAACTACAATTTCTTTTCCGGCATGAATGCCGACGCTGTCGCGCGCTATCAGAAGGATGCACTGACCGGTCATCGTCCGACCTGGAAGATGGGCGCCAATGGCGGCGTCAAGAAAGGCGCGGAAGCCGAGATCGACGGCGCCTTCGATCCGTTCAGCATGTTCCAGGAGCTCAACGGCCGCACCGGCTGGCGCGCCGGGCCGCAGGCCGCGCCCAAGGCCGAGACGCGCAAGATCATGAATGCCGAGCGCAAGGCGCTCCAGGTGATGGGCCTCGGCCCCGAGTCCACGCTCGCCGACGTCAAGTCCAAGTACAAGGCGCTGGTGAAGCAGCACCACCCCGACGCCAACGGCGGCGACCGCTCCACCGAGGACCGCCTGATCGAGATCATCAAGGCGTATAATTACCTGAAGACCGTGGTGCGCGAGGCCTGAGGCCGCGCCTCTGTCTTCCCTTCTCCCCTTGTGGGAGAAGGTGGCGCGAAGCGCCGGATGAGGGGTTGCTTCCTCAAATTCCAATGCAAGGGATTGTGCGGGGAGAGAACCCCTCACCCGTCTCGCCGCTGCGCGGCGAGCCACCCTCTCCCACAAGGGGAGAGGGAAAGAACGCCGTTCCATCCAGGCTACGTTTCATCACGCCTTCGGCATCGCCCCCACATATGACGAGCTCGGCCGGATCAGCCGTCCCGTCCGCTGCTGCTCGCGCGCATGTGCCGTCCAACCGGCGGCGCGCGCCACCGCGAAGATCGGCGTGAAGGCCTGCCTCGGGATCGCCAGCGCATCGAGCAGGATCGCGGTGAAGAACTCCACATTGGTCTCCAGCGGCCGGTCCGGGTTCTTCTTGCGCAGCGCGCTGCGGATATAGGCTTCGACCTCGCCGGCAAACGGCAGGTCGGCGCCGTCCGAGGCCAGCGCCTCGATCGCGGTCTTGAGCACGTCGGCGCGGGGATCGCGCACGCGATAGACGCGGTGGCCGAAACCCATCATCCGCTCGCCGCGGGCGAGTGCCGCGTCCACCCAGGGCTGGATGCGCTCGCGCGAGCCGATCGCGTCGAGCATTTCCAGCACCGGCTCCGGCGCGCCGCCATGCAGCGGACCCGTCAGCGCGCAATAGCCGGCGGTGACGGCGGCAAACAGATCTGCCTGCGTTGAGGCCACCACGCGCGCGGTGAAGGTCGAGGCGTTCATGCCGTGGTCGCTCGCGGTGACGAGGTAGGCGTCCAGCGCCGTGACCTCGCGTGGTTCAGGCGCGCGCCCGTGCAGCATGCGAAGCGTATCGGCAGCATGGCTCACGTTCGGATCGGGCGCCACGGGATCGAGACCCCTAGCGCGGCGGACGAGCGCGCCCGCAATCACCGGGAATGCGCCGACGATCGTCGCCTCATGAGCGAGGCCGTGCTCGGCGCGAAGTCCCGCGACCGCCGCGCGAAACCCGTCGATGACGCCCATGCCGCGCGTTGCCGGCAGCAACTCATCCAGCCGCGCGAAGGCGCGCTCGCGTGCGGCGCCCAGGCTTGCGCGCACATTGGCTTCGCTCAGCGTGGTCGTGCTGGCGCCGTTCCAGAGCCGGGCGGTGACGCCCTCAAAGCTCGACTGGCTCGCCAGTCGGCCAACATGCTCGCCGGCGATGATCAACTCGCCCCGCTCGCCGTCGACATGGCTCAGCACGGTTTCGGCCGCGGGAACGCCGTCCAGCCCGATCTGGCTTTTGGTGAGGTGGATGTTCATGGCCCAAATCTCCTTTGCACAAGCCAAAGGTCGGGCCTCTCGACAGATTGATCAATCTTGATTACATAAATCAATATGAAAAATTCCGAGGAGCTATACCTCTCGGCCCGGGAAGCCGCCGCCGAGCTCACGATCTCGCCGGCCACGCTCTACGCCTATGTCAGCCGCGGCCTGGTCCGCTCCGAGCCGACGCCGGACTCGCGCAAGAACCGCTATCGCGCCGAGGACGTCCGGGCGCTGAAGGAGCGCCGGGTGCCGTCGCCGGAGCCGCGCGGTCTGCGCAGCTTCGATGCCGATCTGCCGGTCATGGACACGGAGATCTCCACCATCACCGAGGACGGCGCGATCTATCGCGGCGTCAATTGCGTCGATCTCGCCGAGCACGACACGCTGGAGCACACCGCGACGCTTCTGTGGGACGTCTCCGGCGTCGATCCCTTTGCGCCGGATAATCAGCCCGCGGTGTCCGATGAGATGCGCCTGATCGCGCAGGCGGCGCACCGCGCCGCGCCGATCGATCGCGCCATTGCCGTGCTGGCGCTCGCATCGAGCGCTGATCCCCGCGCCTTCACCCGCGCGCATGATGGACGCGCGATGGTCGGTGCGCGCATCGTCCGGCTCCTGGTCGCGACCATGCTCAATACGGAGCCGTCTGCCGAGCCGCTGCACCAGCAGATCGCGAGGGCCTGGGCGCCCGACAACAAGCACGCGGCCGAACTCATCCGCCGCGCGCTGGTTCTGCTCGCCGAGCATGAATTGAACGCGTCCACCTTCACCGCGCGCTGCGCGGCCTCGACCGGCCTCAATCTTTATGACTCCGTCATCGCCGGCCTCGCCGCGCTGAAGGGACCGAAGCACGGCGGTGCGGGCGTGCTCGCCTCGCAGCTCGTCAAGGCGCTGGTGGATCGTGACGTCGAGCCAATGGTCCGCGAACGCGTCGCGCTCGGCGAACGCTTTGCCGGCTTCGGTCACGGCGTCTACAAGCGGGGCGATCGGCGCGCGCAGTCGCTCCTGAATGCCCTGGCCCGCGCCGGCGCACCGCGCAAATTCACCAAGGAGGTGCCGGAGCGGATCGCGGAGGCGACAGGCGAACTCGTCAATATCGACTACGCGCTCGCGGTGCTCGTGCACGCGCTGCGCCTGCCTGGAGGCAGCGAGCTGGCTTTGTTCGCCATGGCCCGCAGCGTCGGCTGGATCGCCCATGCCAGCGAGCAATTGCAGTTCGGCAAGCTGATCAGGCCAAGGGCGCGTTATGTTGGGCCTGCACCGGGGCGACGGGCAGGGGAGCCGGACGCAAAGGCCTAGATCATACGTGCGGGCATGCGTGTCAGCTCAGACTCCCCGCAAAGCGTTCCGCGAGCTTGTTCTTCTTGAATGCATCCGCCACCCAGTCCACGAAGGCTCTCGTCTTTGCCGGCACCAGCTTGCGCGAGGCATGGTAGATCGAGATCGCGCCGGCGTCGCAGTACCAGCGCGGCACGAGGCGCAGCAGCGAACCGTTTTCAAGCGCGGGCAGGGTGTCGGCGGTTGCGAGCATGGCGACCCCGAGGCCCAATAATGCCGCCTCACGCATCGCAGCGGGATCGTTCACCACGATCGCCTCGGAGAGCGAGGCCTGAATTTCCCGACCTGAAACGTCGCGCATCGACCAGTGCCGAATGCGCCCGGTCTGCAGCGAGCGCATGACGATGCCGTCCAGTGTCGCCAATTCGTCCGGCTTGGTCGGAAATGTTCGTCCCGACATATAGGCTGGAGACGCCACGGCGACGATGTGTGCCGGCGCAAGTGTTCGGCTCACGAGACCGGGGGACAACTCGAATCCGCCTCCGATCGCGGCGTCGTAGCCTTCACCGACGAGATCGACTTGGCGATTCTCGAAGTGCCACTCGGCGCGTACCCGCGGATAACGGGCCAGGAAACCGGGAAGCAGCGGCAGGATATGGCCTATGCCGAATGTCGGCGGCAGGCTCACCTTGAGAAGGCCAGCCGGCTCATTGCTCCCCGTCGATATCCCAGTAATCGCTGCCTGCAGTCCCTCCAAATTGTCGGCGATCGCTGCGCGGAACGTCTCCCCGGCCTCCGTCAGCGTCAGCTTTCGCGTGGATCGATGAAACAGCCGGACGCCCAGATTGCGCTCCAGCATCGCGACATTGCGGCTGACAGCAGCCGGCGTCACCGAGAGACGCCGACCTGCCTCGGAAAAGCTGCCGCATTCCGCGCTGCGGAGGAAGGATTCCAGATTAGCCAGCGTTTCCATCAGCTCATTCGAAAGTAATCGTTGAAAATCTTACTACCAAGTTCCCTCTAATCAAGAGGGAATGGTTGCGCCATTTTGAGGTCACTGATCAGTCGATCTGATCTCCATACATCTCGGGAGCATCTTCCATGTCCACCATCGGCATTATCGGCGCGGGCAATATCGGCCGCGCCATCGCCCGGGCGTTCGCGCGTAAGGGCATCGCCACGACCTTGTCTAACAGCCGCGGTCCGGAGAGCTTGGCGACGGCTGTGGCCGACATCGGTCGGCTCGTGACCGCCGGCACTCGCGAGGAGGCGGCTGCCAAGGATATCGTGTTGGTCGCGGTCAACTGGTCGAAGCTGCCTGGCGCGCTTGCGGGCCTGCCGCCGTTCGGCGGCCGCATCGTGGTTGATGCCAACAATCCGATCGAGGCGCCGCTATTCAAGCCGGCTGAACTCGGTGGTCGCGCCTCGTCGGAGGTCTTCGCCGATCTGGTGCCCGGAGCGCGGGTAGTGAAGGCATTCAATCATCTGCTGTCAGAACTCCTCGCAGCTGACCCGACCACCGATGGGGGCAAGCGCGTGCTGTTCTACTCGGGAGATGATGCCGGAGCTAAGACCGCCATCGGCGCGCTGATCGAACAACTCGGATTCTTCGGCATCGATCTTGGCTCGCTCGCGATCGGCGGAAGGTTGACCCAGTTTCCGGGTGGCCCGCTTCCCGCGTTGAACCTGGTCAAGTTCGATTGATGATCCGTCGCGGATATTCGCCGACCAATAATGTGAAGAAAGGCTACGACATGACAACCGGTAGTATCGAATTCGACCATCTGCTTCGTTCAAATCTGGAGCGCGTGTTCAACGAGCGTGACGAGGACAAGCGGCGAGCGGCCATAGCCGTGTTGTTCGTCGATGAGCCCGTCATGTACGAGCCGACGAATATCGTCCGCGGGCGGGCAGAAATATCGAGGATCGCGGGAGATCTTTTGAAGCAGTTCGGGCCGACTTTCAGGTTCGTACCCGATGGCGCGGCTGTCGGGCATCACGGCTTGGGCCATCTAGCCTGGCACGCCGGGCCCGAGCACGGCCCGACCACCGTGACAGGGGCCGACGTGGCTGAAGTCGAAAATGGTAGAATCTCGCGGCTGTGGGTACTTCTCAATACGCCTTGAGAGAAGGTCGCGACGCCGGCGCTAGATCTGCGGCTTCGCCGCGGCGACCGCGCCGCCGTTCCGCCGGCGGTAGACCCACGCCGCTACGCCCAGCAAAATCGCCGCTGCAGCCACAGTCAAAATCCAGATGTGCTTGCCGACATGTCCATGGTGGTGCAGCCCGGCATATTCGTGCAGGGCCGACACCGCCAAAACACCCGGCAGCACATGCGCCGGTGCCCAGACCAGGATCGCCGGAATGTTGATGACGTAGAAGCGGGCCGGAGGCATGCCCAGCGCGCCCGCCGTGACCGGGACGAAGGCACGGATCGGCGGCACGAAGCGGGCGAAGAACACCGCCCAGGTGCCGAAGCGGTGGAAGAAATTCTCGCTCTGCTCGACTACGCGCGGATAGCTGGTCAGCGGCCAGGTGTTGAGGATCTCCCGTTGCTGCCGGTGCCCGATCCAGTAAGCCGAACCGTCGCCGAGCACTGCGCCGAGCGCCGCCGCCAGCAACACCCATTGCAGCCTGAGCTCGCCGCCCGGAACCAGGGCGCTCAGCGCCAGGATGATGGTCGAGCCGGGGATCACCGACCCCACCACTGGAACCGCCTCCAGCAGAGCCGCCAGGAACAGGGTCAGATAGGCCAGCCACGCATGGGCCGAGACGAATGAAATGAGGGGATCGAGAAAGGACGTCACGTCGTCTCTATGGTGGGATTGGGCCTCGGGGTTCGGACCCTGCATTCGGACCCTACATAAGTAACGAGCGGCGGTAAAAGTGCCACCCACGTGGGCAGGACGTGCCTTCCGCACGAAATTCAGGCGTGATTCGCAGGGCAGCCTTCCAAAAATCGCGTTCCTTGCCTATCTAAATGAAAAGACAACGGAACTTTGATTGGGGGGCGGGCTTCTGCCCGCACGTTGTCTCTGATAGGTTCGCAACAGCACCCAGCCGCAGCCAACGTGCAATAACTGGTCTCGGGATCGCCCGGGACCTCGGAGGATTGATGACGACCGCCGCGATGTCCAAAGTTGAGGAAGTTTCCGGTTTGCCCGACATGAAGGTGTCGGTGCGCCAAGTGTTCGGGATCGACAGCGATCTCGAAGTCCCCGCTTATTCCGAAGTCGATCCTCACGTCCCCGAAGTCGATTCCGATTACCGCTTCGATCGCGCCACCACGCTCGCCATTCTTGCCGGCTTCGCCCACAACCGCCGCGTCATGGTCACGGGCTATCACGGCACCGGCAAATCCACCCATATCGAGCAGGTCGCCGCGCGGCTGAACTGGCCCTGCGTGCGCGTCAACCTCGACAGCCACATCAGCCGTATCGACCTCGTCGGCAAGGACTCGATCGTGGTCCGCGACGGCAAGCAGGTCACCGAATTCCGCGACGGCATCCTGCCCTGGGCGCTCCAGCACAATGTCGCGCTGGTGTTCGACGAATACGACGCCGGCCGCCCGGACGTGATGTTCGTGATCCAGCGCGTGCTGGAAGTCTCCGGCCGGCTGACGCTGCTCGACCAGAACAAGGTGATCAAGCCGCATCCGGCATTTCGCATGTTCTCGACCGCCAACACCGTCGGCCTCGGCGACACCTCGGGCCTCTATCACGGCACCCAGCAGATCAACCAGGGCCAGATGGACCGCTGGTCGATCGTCACCACGCTGAACTATCTCAGCCATGACGAGGAAGTGGAGATCGTGCTGGCCAAGGCCAAGCACTATCGCACCACGGAGGGCCGCGACATCGTCAACAAGATGGTTCGCCTCGCCGATCTCACCCGCAACGCTTTCGCCAATGGCGATCTGTCGACGGTGATGAGCCCGCGCACGGTGATCACCTGGGCCGAGAACGCCGACATCTTCGGCGACATCGGATTTGCGTTCCGGGTCACCTTCCTCAACAAGTGCGACGAACTCGAACGTCCCCTCGTCGCCGAGTTCTACCAGCGCTGCTTCAACGCGGAGCTGCCGGAATCGGCGGTGAACGTGGCGCTCAGCTGATTACTCTCGCGATATGTCGTCCCGGCGAACGCCGGGACCCATACCGCGAGGTCTCTCGATGAAGCCACACCGATAGTTTTCCCTGACCGACAACGGCCGGTGGTTATGGGTCCCGGCCTTCGCCGGGACGACGGATAGGGTGAAATGACCACCTCCAACTCCAAATTCCGCAACACCAAGGAAGCCCCGACCGAGCCGTTCAAGCGCTCGGTGGCCTCCTGCCTGAAGGCGATCGCCAAGGCGCCCGAGCTCGACGTCAGCTTCGCCGCCGAGCGTCCCGGGCTCGCACCGGGCAAGGCGCGGCTGCCCGAGCCCGCGCGAAAGATGACCAGGCGCGATGCCGCGATCGTGCGTGGCCATGCCGATTCGATAGCCCTCAAGCTCGCCTGTCACGATCCGAAGGTGCATCGCAAGCTGATGCCCGGCAATCCGCAGGCGCGCGGCGTGTTCGAGGCGGTGGAGCAGGCCCGTGTCGAGGCGATCGGCGCGCGGCGCATGGCGGGGGTTGCGAAAAACCTTACCGCGATGCTCGACGACCATTTCCATCGCGGCAAGTTCGACGAGATCACCGATCGCGCCGACGCGCCGCTCGCCGACGCGCTGGCGATGCTGGTGCGCGAGCGCCTGACCGGCATGGCGCCGCCGACGGCCGCCAAGAAGATGGTCGATCTCTGGCGTCCCATCCTCGAAGACAAGATCGGCAGGCGCCTCGACCGGCTCGACACCGTGGTCGAGGACCAGACCAGGTTCGGCGATGCCGTGCATGATCTCCTGACGGCGCTCGAGATTGGCGACGAGCGCAGCGCCGACAGCGAAGACAATGACGAGAACGACGAGAACCAGGACGGCGACAACGATCAGTCCGGCGCCGAGGGCTCGCCCGATTCCGACGCCGCGCAGGAGATGAGCGCCGACCAGGCCCAGGCATCAAGCGAGGAGATGAGCGAGAGCGCGATGGAAAGCGCGCAGGCTTCGACCTCCGACACCTTCGACGATGGCGAGCTCGGTGACGACGAGACGCCGGGCGAGGCGACGCGGCCGAATTCGCACGGCAAGAACGAGCCGCGCGGGCCGGAATATCACGCCTTCGCGCCGAAATTCGACGAGGTCATCGCCGCCGAAGACCTCTGCGATCATGACGAGCTGGAGCGCCTGCGTGCCTATCTCGACAAGCAGCTCGCGCATCTGCAGGGCATCGTCGCCCGTCTCGCCAATCGCCTCCAGAGGCGCTTGATGGCGCAGCAGAACCGCGCCTGGGAGTTCGATCTCGAAGAGGGCATCCTGGACCCCGCGCGGCTGTCGCGCGTGGTGACCGATCCCTATCACCCGCTGTCCTTCATGCACGAGAAGGAGGCGACGTTCCGCGACACCGTGGTGACGCTGCTGCTCGACAATTCCGGCTCGATGCGCGGCAGGCCGATCACGGTCGCGGCGACCTGCGCCGACATCCTCGCCCGCACGCTGGAGCGTTGCGGCGTCAAGGTCGAGATTCTCGGCTTCACAACGCGCGCCTGGAAGGGCGGGCAATCGCGCGAGGCGTGGCTTGCCGCCGGCAAGCCGGCCAGTCCCGGCCGCCTCAACGATCTCCGCCACATCATCTACAAGTCGGCCGACGCCCCGTGGCGTCGCGCGCGTAAGAATCTCGGCCTGATGATGCGCGAGGGGCTGCTGAAGGAGAACATCGACGGTGAGGCGCTCGATTGGGCGCACAAGCGCCTGCTCGGCCGGCCCGAGCAGCGCAAGATCCTGATGATGATCTCGGACGGCGCGCCGGTCGACGATTCCACGCTGTCGGTCAATCCCGGCAACTACCTCGAGCGGCACCTGCGCCACATCATCGAGGAGATCGAGACCCGCTCGCCGGTCGAGCTGATCGCGATCGGCATCGGCCATGACGTGACGCGCTATTATCGTCGCGCGGTGACGATCGTGGACGCCGAAGAGCTCGGCGGCGCCATCACCGAAAAACTTGCCGAACTCTTCAGCGAGACCAACACCGCGCCCACGCAGCCGGCCGGTCGCCCGCGACGCAAACTGCATTCGTGAGCAACCATCGATCCCGCCGCAGCTTTATCGGCCACGCGGCGGCGGGATTTTCCACTCTCGCACTATCTCGCTTGGCGCAGGCCCAGCCCGCGCCGAAGCCGGCGCTCATCGAGCACGCCGTCGCCGCGCCTGTCGGCATCGAGGTCAACGCGCGGCCGATTCCCAATTTCGAGCCGCGCGACCGCGCGCGCACGCGTTTCGGCTCGCTGGACTATCGCGGCGGCCTGGTGCTGACCTCGCCGCATCGCGGCTTCGGCGGCCTGTCCGGCTTCCGCTTCCTCGACAGCAAAGGCGAGCGCTTCCTCGCGATGTCCGACCAGGGCACCTGGTTCACCGGTCGCATCCGCTATTCCGGGCGGAGCATGGCGGGTCTCGACGACGTCGAGGCCGCGCCGGTGCTCAATGCGCAGGGGCGGCCGATCACGGAGAAGCGGCTGTGGTACGATACCGAGGCGCTCGCGCGTGACGGCGACCTCGTCTATGTCGGGCTCGAGCGCGTCAACCAGATCATGCGGTTCGATTTTTCAAAGGGCGGCACAAGCGCCCGCGGCGAGGTGCTGCCGACGCCGCCGGGCTTGCGGAAACTGCCCTATAACAAGGGTCTCGAGGCGCTGGTGTTCGTCCCCAAGGGGCAGCCGCTCGCGGGGACCTTGATCGCGCTGTCGGAAGGCGGCTTCGATGCCGACGGCAACCTGATCGGATTTCTGATCGGCGGCCCCACACCGGGCCAGTTCAGCATTCGCCGCACCGACCAGCAGCTCATCAGCGACGCCGTGCTGCTGCCCTCGGGCGATCTCCTGATCCTCGAACGCAAATTCTCCTGGTTCACCGGCGTCGATATCCGCATCCGCGCGATCCCCCTGAAATCGATTGCGCCGGGCGCATTGGTCGACGGCCCCGTGCTGTTCAAGGCCGATCTCGGCCACGAGATCGACAACATGGAAGGCATCGACGCCCATTTCACCGCCGACGGCGAGACCGTGCTGACGCTGGTGTCCGACGACAATTTCTCGATGCTCCAGCGCACGCTGCTGCTGCAGTTCGCGCTGGTGGAATAGCCGCAATGCATCCCCCGCGAGCCGCCATTCCCGCCGCGCGGCTGGCAATTGGCGCATCGCCCACTACACTCTCCCCAACTCCCGCCCTCCATCCCTCGGAACTCCCCCGCATGAGCGCCCTGTTTTCCCCGATCAAGCTGCGCGGCCTGACCTTGAAGAACCGCGTCGTGGTGTCGCCGATGTGCCAATATTCGGCCGAGGACGGCGTCCCCACCGACTGGCACTTCACCCACATCAACAATCTCAGCCTGTCGGGCGCGGCGATGTTCTGCATCGAGGCGACCCATGTCGAGGCGATCGGCCGCATCACGCCGGGCTGCCTCGGGCTCTACAGCGATGCCGCCGAGGCCGCGCTGAAGCAGATCCTCACCTCGGTGCGGAAACATTCCTCGACAGCGGTGGCGATGCAGCTCGCGCATGCGGGCCGCAAAGCCAGCAGCGCGCGGCCCTGGGACGGCGGCCAGCTGATCCCGCAGAGCGAGGGCGGCTGGCAGACCGTGGCGCCGTCCGCACTGCCGCACAAGGAGGGCGAAGCCGCGCCGCTGGCACTCGATGCCGCCGGTCTCAAGCGCATCCGCGACGCCTTCGTCGATGCCGCCAAACGCGCCGACCGGATCGGCATCGACGCCATCGAGCTGCACGGCGCGCACGGTTATCTGCTGCATCAATTCCTGTCACCGATCTCGAACAAGCGCACCGACGAGTATGGCGGTTCGCTCGAGAACCGCATGCGCTTCCCGCTGGAGGTCTACGACGCGGTCCGCGCGGTGTTCCCGCACGACAAGCCGGTCGGCATGCGGGTGTCGTCGACCGACTGGGTCGAGGGCGGTTGGGGACTGGCGCAGACCATCGTATTCGCAAATGCGCTGAAGGCGCGCGGCGTCGACTGGATCGATGCCTCCTCCGGCGGCGTCTCGCCGCTGCAGAAGATCGCGCTCGGCCCCGGCTACCAGGTGCAGTTTGCAGAGGCCATCAAGCGCGAGACGGGTTTGCCCACCATCGCCGTCGGCCTGATCACCGAGCCGAAGCAGGCCGAAGACATCGTCGCATCCGGCAAGGCCGACATGATCGCGCTCGCCCGTGGATTGCTCTACGACCCCCGCTGGGCCTGGCACGCCGCAGCGGAGCTCGGCGGCGAGGTCGAAGCCCCGCCGCAATACTGGCGCTCGCAGCCCTCGACGCAGAAGGCGCTGTTCGGCAAGACCAGTTTCGGGGCGCGGTGAGGGGAGCGAGTGTGGCGCGAGGACCACGCCGCATTTACAGTGTCGTCCCGGCGAAGGCCGGGACCCATACCGCGTGATCTAACGACGAGGCGTGGTGGGAGTTGTCAGTGTGCAACTAAACTCTGAGTCTTCGTAAAACATCTCCCTGGGGTTATGGGTCCCGGCCTTCTCCGGGACGACGCGAGAGTGGGGCTTGGGTCGTCACGTCCCACTCCACCCCGCCTCACGCATCCGTAGATCCCCTCACCTTCCACCTCCGCCAAATCTGGCCTAACCTCGCGCGCGTTCAACGCCTCACGGAGGCCCGCCATGCGGTTTCGTATCCGGAAAGCTGCCCACGTCATCGAGCGCGTGGGTCTTGCGATGGCGGGCGCGGCGTGCGGGCTGTTCGTCGGCGCTTACGTGGGATCTGCGATTCCCGCGCTCACCACCGAGGGCTTCCTGCTGCTGATGATGGTGCTGGGCTTTGTCGGCTTCTATCTCGGCATCGACACGCCGCAGCTGCCGTTCGACGAGGCCCACGGTGACATCGACGCCGCGGAGCTGTTGAGCTCCGCCGGCACGCTCTGCGCCACGTTCACCGCGCTCGCCTCCGTCGCCATCATCGTGCTCCGCCTCGAGCCGCATATCGCGTGGAGCTGGTTCGCCTTGTTTGGCTGGATCGCGGGCGTGGCGATGCAGATCGTCGCGGGCGCGAAGGCGCGGATGCGGACGTAGGCTTCTTCCTTCTCCCCTTGTGGGAGAAGGTGGCATAGGCGGCCTTCGGCCGCCGTTCTTGAAAACGCCGACGCTTCGCATCGGCTATGGCGCCGGATGAGGGGTCTCTCTCCGCAGATCCAACTGTGAGAGATGTACCCGCGGAGAGAGACCCCTCACCCGTCTCGCCGCTCTGCGGCGAGCCACCCTCTCCCACAAGGGGAGAGGGTGATTAAGCTGACGTCTCGCTCCCTCTAAAACACCACGCCTACCTTCGTGCCGCGCTTCCACGCCACGCGGCAGCGCTTCTTGGTGTTGACGTGCAGCAGCTCGAACCGATCGGGAATCTTCACCTGTCCGCCGAGATCGACGCAGGCCCCTCCGGGCGAATAGTCGATCAGCGTGCAGGGGATCACCGGCGCGCGCGGGTCGGTGATGATCTTGGCCTGGCGGGATACGAGGCCCGCGGGTTTGACGCGGGCATGTCGTCGCGGATGCATTGGCACTCTCCTCCAATTTCCGCGGATGGCGCGGGTGGTTTGGCAGATGATGCAGAGGAGTTGATGCGATCCGGCTAAGGCGGGGCGGAGAATTTTAATGAAATGTGTCGGTGAATGGAGAAAGCAGCGGTAGCGGGGTGCGGCGGGCGCTCCAAATTCGCCGTCGTCCCGGCGAAGGCCGGGACCCATACCGCGTGATCTCTCGGTTGCGGAAAGTAGGAGTACCGAGCGACGAGTCTTCGCCAAACTGCTCCCTGTGGTTATGGGTCCCGGCCTGCGCCGGGACGACACCTTTTTTGGGGCGGCAGTACCGCCAAGCAAACCTCACCCCACCACGATCTCCCCCGCCTCCGCCGCCATCCCCACATGCGGCGGCACGGGCATCGGCACGGTCACATAATCCTTCGGCAGATTCACCGGCCGATAGTCCGGCTCCACCGCCATCCGCTTCACCACGCTCTCATGCACATGCGCGCCTTCGGGGATGGGGCGCGGTTCGCAATCGGGGATGTAGAACCCCAGAAACACCTTCCGCTCCGGCCATTCCTTGTACGTCGCGCTCTTCGGCAGATACTCCAGCACGCGCCACAGCGCCGTCATCGAATTGTGCAGCTCACCGGTCTTGCCGGTGTAGGCCGGCGGCACGTACTGAAATGGTGAGTTCTTGCGCTGGATGCCCCAGGCGAGCTGGTTCACCGTGCGCGGGTTGAAGTTCAGCCCGGCCTTCGTCGCCTCCTCGATCATCCAGAGCAGCGGATATTTGGACTCGCCGCTCTCGACTTCCGGATAGCCGCCGCCGACGTCGCAATGCACGCCGGCGAACCACACCTGCAGGATGTCCTGCGGCTCCTTCTTCTCGTCGGGCACATAGCGGTTGCGCCAATAATCCTGCGGCTCCTCATACTGCTTGAGGCGGAACATGCAGCGGCGCTCATCGATCGCGATCGCCTGGCGGAAGATGTTGACGCTGGGATTGCGCAGCGTGAAGGCGAGCTCCTCCAGGCTGAACAGAAAGAAGAAGTTGTCGCGCCGCGGCACGATCACGCTCGCCACCGTGTCCCAGACGCCGATGAAGTGGATGGTCGGCCAGCGTGTCGAGGTGATGCGCGCGAATTGCGCGGCGAGGTCGAACGCGTCCTTTGGCAGCGGCCCGCTCTCGTCGATCGCGACGTCCTTGAGATCCTCGACGTCGTTGCCGCGCCCGGTGCCGGAATATTGCTTGTAGGCGACGAGGCCACTGCCTGCGAGGTTGGCCTGCTCCGGCGAGATCAAGCCGATCTTGTGGATCAGCCCCGCCAGCACCCGCACCGTGTAGGCGCCGCGCGAGAAGCCGAACAGGTAAATCCTGTCGCCGGGTGCGTAATGCTCGATCAGGAAGCAATAGGCCGAGAGCACGTTGTCATCGAGCCCGTAGCCGGTGGCGAGCCCCAGCACCAGATTGACGTTGGCTTTCCAGCGGTGCCACGTCGACGGCTCCGTCACGGTGCCGACGCCTGGATCGTAGAACACCATCTGCCGCGGCTTCGTCTTGTCGGTCTTGCGCAGGCAGCGATAGAGCTTCAGGACGTTGGAGATGTTCTCCGAGATCTCGTTGCCGGTGCCGTCACAGCAGATGACGAGATTCTTCGGCTCGGATGTGTGGTCGGCGTTGCGCTCGTGCTCCACAGGACGCCCCTCCAGGTGATGCTACCCGGGCGAGTATAGCGGAAAAGAGTGGGGAGAAGGAGATGGTGGCGAGATTGAACGCGTGATCGCGCCACAAACTCGTCATGCCCGGGCTTGTCCCGGGCATCCACGTTCTTGCTTCCGCGCGAAAGACGTGGATGGCCGGGCCAAGCCCGGCCATGACGGAGTCCGGCGATACGCCGAGCCCGCCCTCCTATCCGCCGCTACTTCTTCTTCTGACCGATCTCCGGCTGCCACGCCGCATCCTTGCGGCTGGGCGCTGCGGCGCTGGTCTTGATCTTGTCCTTCTTCGGCTTCTTGGTCTCGCGGTTGCTGCGTTGCTGTCCCTTGGCCATGACGTCGTCTCCTCCTGGGTTTCGAATTCGTCCGCGTGCGAGATCGGCGCTGCAATGGTCGCTAGGCCAGGCGACGAGATGCACCTGCCCGAGCCATTGAAAGATCGCCGCCGCGCACACGAGGCGCGAAAGATGCAGCGCAACATCGACGCGCGGCAATTGCGTGAGCTGCGCTGACGTGGTCGAGCGTACGCCCGCGTCCTGCCGATGGCGAGGACTAAAACGCCGCGCACGAGTATCGCGATGCGCCTTAAGTCCCGGCCCGCGCTGACATAAAGCTGGCTATTGCCGGGTAACAAGCGCATGGTTCGCCATGGCTGGCGTCGGTTGGGGCCCCTTCTTTGCGAAAGGCAGGCGCGCATGACCATCCGCTCGCGGCGAGAAACCATCACCTTCAAGCATCCATTCCACATCCGCGGCCTCGAGCGCGAATTGCCGGCCGGCGCCTATGAGGTCGTCACCGACGAGCAGATGATCGAGGGCCTGTCGTTCGCGTCCTATCGCCGCGTCGCCACCATGATCACGGTGCCCTCCGAAGGCGTGCGCGGTGCGACGGAGATGCTGTCGATCGGCTCGGTCGACCTGGCGGATGCCCAACGTATCGATGCGAGTGCCTGTAATGACTGACATCCCGGTCGATCTCGACAGCCACCGCGGCATGGCCGCCCAGAAGGCAACCGATCTGCGCCGCGCGCTGGCCGATGTCGAGGCCCAGGTCAGGGAGCTGCGCGAGCGCGAGGCCGAGCTCGAAAACCGCATGATGTCGGTGCCCGCCACGTCCTGGCCCGAGGCCGCCGTGAAGGCCCGCCATCTGCTCAACCTCTATGCCGCGAGCCTGCCCGCCGAAGACACCCGCCACCGCGCGCTGGTGGCCGCGCTATTCGACGATTTCGCAAGACTCAACGGCGACGGCTGAAGCCGGCCAAGTCGCGCAAACACCGGCGTCGTCCCGGCGAAGGCCGGGACCCATAACCACCGAAGTGAATTGTCGTGCACCCTTGTGTCACAGCGTGCTTCGATAACGCCGACCGGCGTCCCCGTGTGCGCGTTGCACAAGGCCGGCACGCCGCGCGGACGCAAAAGGAGTACCCCATGACGCTCACCAGCAGCCGCTTCATCGCCCACGACCAGGACCGCGGCATCGTCCAGTTCTCGATGCAGGACGGCAGTAAGGAGATCGCCTGCGCGATCTCGACCTCCGCCATGGACGACCTCGAGCGCGGCCCGCGCGCCAGGCCCAGCGAGCGCGAAGAGCAGTTCACGCGCCTGCGCGAACGCATCGAAGCCTGCACCGGACGCAAATATCAGGCGACGGAGTTCGAAGGCACGCCGCCGGGGATCGTGCTGCGGAGCATTGATTTTCGGGGTTAGAGCTCTTGATGCGATAGACGGTCTCCTATCATTTAGCTTGGAGCCGGTGGCCCCAGCCAGCCAGATCGGACCTTTTGCCTTGATCAGGTGCCACGTCGTTTCCTTCGTCACCATGCCCCAGGATGGTGACATCATCTGTCGGCTGCGTCCTCGCCGTCCTTGCGTGGGCAGCGATAGAGTTTCAGGACGTTTGGAGATGTCCTTCGAGGTGTCGTTGCAGGCGCGGTCAGCAGTTCACGAGGATTTTGGGCCTGGATTTGTGGTCGAATGTTGCGGTTCGGCTCAACCGCATACCTCTCCCGATGGCGCTATCGGCGCGGTCACCTCGGAAAGGAAGAGGAATATCGTTCGACCGATCTAAACCTCAAGGTCAAGCTCTTTGAGAAGCCCATTTTCGATGGCTGACGCAATTAGTCGACTGGGCCCCCGAGCTTTCTCTCCTAGCAACTCGACCCGGTAGCGTGCGCGACTGACGGCGACGTATAATCGGTTGTGTGAGACATAGGAAAGAAAGCTCTTGCTGCTGAAGTTTTCGTTGTCCGCCGTTGGAGGGACGCGGCCGCCGTCAACCCCCACAATGATTGCGGCGTGAAACTCAAGTCCTCCAACGAAATCCGCGTGACCTACGACCCACTGTGCAGCCTCGCGTGCGGCGCCCACGGCGCTAGCGTCGCCTCGTTTAGTCAAGAGAAGGGTAGGCTTATTTCGACCCTTCGCGTAATCGGTAAGTTCGGTCACAAGAGCCTTGCTCAGACTGACGATCAAAATATCGCTCCGGCGACACCCAAGTTCTCTTTGAAGTATCTCGGCGCGCTCGAACGTTCCAGCAATCAACGCCTGCTCATTTGCAACATGGTAGTAGATCGGCTCAGAGCAAAGTCGTTCGTCTACTTCGGTGAAGCCAGATGCTGCGGCTTCCATCGGATTATCGAAATTAGTAAAAAGCGTCGCCCCAGAGGACAGAATGGCAAACGCTAGATTTACGATATCAGGCGAAGATCTGAATACCGTACGAACGACTTCGCTTTGCTCATCCGCGTGGATGCCGCGAGAATCCGCCAACGTGTTTGCGATATCTTCGGTACTCCACCCTCTGTCTCCTACGGCTTGGGATTTATCTACCGAGTAAGCGATAGGGTGCGGCCCTTCCAGGCGGGTAAAATAATGAAATAGCTGAAGCTCATTGATGTTGAATAAATGCGTCTCGTCAACCAGCACTGCGTCATAGCCGTCACGTGTGCGCCTTCTGCGCCAGATAGGGGTGTCGAGTTGGCCTATGGTTGTCAGAACGACATCATCGGTGTCAAACTGACCAGCATTATTTAGGTGATCGTGGTAGAATCTGAAAATCGTAAAAATGAAGCCTTTGCCCTGATGTAATTTTCGAGGATCGTAGCCGGCGTTTGAGAATAGAGAATACTGTTCGGCAGTTCGATAGTCTTTAGAGCAGATTCTGTTCTCGACGAAAGGTCACTGGCTATTCTCGACACGATTAGTTCATAGCCATCTACTCGTAACCAGTCCGCAAGCGAGACAATGGGCGCATAATTGAGAACGTTGTACTTGTCCTGCTCAAGGTCGCATCGCGCTGTGAGAACGATGCCGTCAACTCTACATTTTGGATACCGTTCGGCCCTTGCACAGGAGAAAATTGATCCTTGGTTTAGTTGGCCCAAGAGGGGTGGTTTGATAGTCATGGCTAGAACTCAGCGGCGGAAAGATAGCGAATTTCAGATCTGCAACCTAAATGATAGCTAGTCTTTCAGACTATCCACGCCCCGCGCTCACGTTGCATCGCAAACAAAAACGGCCGGATCTTCCGATCCGGCCGCAATGCAAAACTCTTCCGGCTCAGCCTACGCCACCCGACGCAAGCCCTCGCCCAATTCGAAAATTCTTAGCTCGCCTTCTTCTCCGGCGCGGGAGTCGGGCCGACCTTCTTCTGGATGGCGCGCTTCAGCTCGAGGGCGCGCGGCGACAGCACGGCCGCCTTGGCCTTGAGCAGGAAGGGATCGAGGCCGCCATTGTGGTCGACGCTCTTGATCGCGTTGGTGGAGACGCGCAGGCGCACGTTGCGGCCCAGCGCTTCGCTGATGAAGGTCACGTTGACCAGGTTCGGCAGGAAGCGGCGCTTGGTCTTGATGTTGGAGTGGCTGACCGTGTGGCCGACCTGGGGGCCCTTGGCCGTCAATTCGCAGCGGCGAGACATGGCAAAATCCTCAATCTTTCCCAACGATGTGCGGCCGCCATTCGGGGCGCCACGGGCAAATTCTCTGTCCTTGCAGGGAGCGGGCGGACGTATAGGGGGGAAGCGGCGGGACGTCAAGGCGACGGGCCGTTTTTGGCCCGTCGTTCCCCCATTGCGCGCTTGCGCAATGTGGGCGCGCGAGAGCGCGAAACCGGGATCTCGAGCGGCATAAAGCGGTGTCATCGCCCGCCTTGCCGCCTTCGCTGAAGCTTCGGCGGGCCGAGCACCCGTGTGGGCCTCGGCGTAGCCTTGGCGGAGCCGGGACCGGGCGATCCAGTACTCCGAGACGGTACGGCTGACCAGAGGGGCCGCGGCGTACTGGATGCCCCGGTCAAGCCGGGGCATGACAGTGGAAAGGGAGGAGAGAGGTGCGCGCTTCTGACCCGCCCCGATCACCAAAACGGCAATGATTATCGCGCCTTACCATCACATAAAGGGCGTATTCGCGCCCGAAGAGTCCAGTGGAGTTCCGGACGCCGATAGGCCCGGACACATTGCCTGGCGCGGTTTTTCGCTTAAGTAACAACCGTTCGCGCCCCGATTGGATTGTTTCGTGCTCACAACGCCTCATCTTGCGCCAAGTCTGCGTCCAAATGAGCTGCGCCCAAATGAGCTGCGCTCAGCGGAGCGGCGCGCAAGTCATCCGCGCTCTGCCGGCCGCTGGGTCATGGTGGCCCTTTTCGGGCTGGTCTTGGCGTGGGCGGCGGAGCCCGCGGCGGCGCAAGGCAAGCTCGAGGCGCAATACGAGGCGACGCTGGCGGGCATTCCGGTCGGCAAGGGCGCCTGGAACATCGACATCCAGGACGACGTGTTCGCGGCCGCGGCCTCCGGCGGCACCTCGGGGCTTTTGAAATCGTTCGCGGGCGGGTCCGGCACCGGCGCCTCGCAGGGCCGCGTGGTCAACGGCGCGCTGGTCGCGACCGGCTACCAGGCCTCCACCACCACCTCGAAGAAGACCGAAGAGATCCGCATCACGCTCGACAAGGGCAATGTGAAGGATTTTGCCATCCTGCCGGAGCCGCCGGTCGATCCAGACCGCATCGTCGTCACCGACGCGCATCGCCGCGGCGTCTGGGATCCGATGACGGCCTCGCTGGTGCGCGTATCCGGCACCGGCGACGTGCTGTCGGCGGACGCCTGCCACGGCAGCGCCGCCGTGTTCGACGGCCGCATGCGCTACGAGCTCAAGCTCGATTTCAAGCGCATGGAAAACGTCAAGGCGGAAAAGGGCTATCACGGCCAGGTCGTGGTCTGCTCGCTGTATTTCGTGCCCATCGCCGGCTACATCCCCGACCGTCCGGTGATCAAATATCTCGCCGCCCAGCGCAACATCGAGGTCGCGTTCGCGCCGATCGCCGGCACGCGCATCCTGGTCCCGTTCTGGCTGAAAGTGCCGACCCCGCTCGGGCCGGCCATGCTGGAAGCCACCAGCTTCATCACCACGGCGCAGCCGCCCAGGGTGGCGAAGACTCAGTAGGGCTGGCGTCCCGCGCCGAACTCCCCTTTTTGGCAAAATAAACACGAATGATTTCAACGACATGCCTACTGTGCATGGGGTTGTTTTCGCGCTTTTTGTGGGGGCGAGGACGGGAATCCATTTGACTCCTCCCCGATTCTGATTCGACTCCGCGCCGTCCCCAGCTTTAACGAATCCGCCACCGAAACGTCGCTTGTGCGGCGGGCCAAAACTCCATCTAGTGCGAACCCAATAAGCCTCCCGCGACATCTTGCGTGAACGGAACAGGACTCAAGGGGGAGTCAGCGATTCGGCCGCGATTCGTTCTCAACTCGTTCCGAAGCTTAAAGCCAACGGGAAAAGCGTCGCAAAGTGAGACAGTTGCGCGGGATCTGGGGAGGGGCGCCGCATTCTCCGCTGTCATGCCCCGGCTTGACCGGGGCATCCAGTACGCCGCGCCCTCTCGGTTTGATCTGCGCCGCCTCTGGAATACTGGATCGCCCGGTCGAGCCGGGCGATGACAGCAGTGTGTGAGGCCAGCCCTTCGCGCCACCGCCCCAAAACAGCACTGACATTCGCCCCAATCGCCATTACCTAATCCCCCAGATGCCTTTTTCCTCCTCCCCCTTCGCTTCCGATCGGCTTCCCGGCGCCGGCGTCACTGCGGTGCTTGGTCCCACCAACACCGGCAAGACCCATCTCGCCATTGAGCGGATGCTCGCGCATCCCTCCGGCATGATCGGGCTGCCGCTGCGCCTGCTGGCGCGCGAGGTCTACAACAAGATCGCCGCGCGGGTCGGCCCCGATGCCGTCGCGCTGGTGACCGGCGAGGAGAAGATCAAGCCGAAATCGCCGCGCTACTGGGTCTCGACCGTCGAGGCGATGCCGCGCGATCTCGACGTCTCGTTCCTCGCCGTCGACGAGGTGCAGATTGCATCTGATCTGGAACGCGGCCACGTCTTCACCGATCGCATCCTCAACCGCCGCGGCCGCGACGAGACGCTGCTGCTGGGCGCTGCGACCATGCGACCGATCATCGAGCGGCTGCTGCCGGGCGTTTCCATGATCACGCGGCCGCGGCTGTCGCAGCTGGAATTCGCCGGCGACCGCAAGATCACGCGGCAGCCGCGCCGCACCGCCATCGTCGCCTTCTCGGCCGACGAGGTCTACGCCATCGCCGAGCTGATCCGCCGCCAGCATGGCGGCGCCGCCGTGGTGCTGGGCTCACTGTCGCCGCGCACCCGCAACGCGCAGGTCGCGATGTTCCAGAACGGCGAGGTCGATTACCTCGTCGCCACCGACGCCGTCGGCATGGGCCTCAATCTCGACGTCGACCACGTCGCCTTTGCCTCCGACCGCAAGTTCGACGGCTACCAGTTCCGCCGCCTGACGCCGTCCGAATTCGGCCAGATCGCCGGCCGCGCCGGCCGCGCCACCCGCAACGGCACCTTCGGCACCACCGGCCGCTGCGCGCCGTTCGAGCCCGAACTCGTCAATGCGCTGCAGAACCACACCTTCGATCCCGTGAAGGTTTTGCAATGGCGCAATTCGAAGCTGGATTTTGCCTCCCTCGGCGCGCTCCAGGTCTCGCTGAACCTGGCCCCCGGTCACGAGGCGCTGACGCGCGCGCCCATCGCCGAGGACATGCGCGTGCTCGACCACGCCGCCCGCGACGCCGAGGTGCGCGATGTCGCACATGGCAAGGACGCGGTGGAACGGCTGTGGGAGGCCTGCCAGGTCCCGGATTATCGAAAGCTGTCGCCGGCCGCCCACGCCGAGCTGGTGACGACGCTGTACGGCTTCCTGATGCGGAAGGGATGCATCCCCGACGCCTGGTTCAGGACCCAGATCGACCAGGCCGACCGCGTCGACGGCGATATCGACACGCTGTCGGCCCGGATCGCGCAGATTCGCACCTGGACCTTCGTCGCCAACCGCCCCGACTGGCTGAAAGACCCGGAACGATGGCAGGGGATCGCCCGCGAGGTCGAAAATAAATTATCGGATGCGCTCCATGAACGCTTGACTGAGCGTTTCGTTGATCGCCGGACCAGTGTATTGATGCGCCGCCTGCGGGAGAACACGAGCTTGAATACGGAAATCGGCAAGACCGGCGAAGTCATCGTCGAAGGCCATGTCATCGGCCGCCTCGATGGCTTCACCTTTGCACCGGATGCGGCGGAAGCCGGCTCCGATGCGAAAGCGTTGCAGGCTGCAGCGCAGGCCGTGCTCGCCGGCGAGATCAACGCGCGCGCCGAAAAACTGGGCAATGCGCCGGACGAGCAGTTCGTGCTGACCTCGGAAGGCATCATCCGCTGGACCGGCGACGCCGTGGCGCGGCTGTCTGCCGCAGAGGACGCGCTGCATCCGCGCATCCGCATCATCTCCGACGAACGCCTCACGGGCGGTCCTCGCGACAAGGTGCAGGCCCGGCTCGACCTCTGGCTCAAGACGCATATCGAAAAGCTGCTCGGGCCGCTGTTCGAGCTCAGCAAGGCCGAGGACGTCACCGGCATCGCCCGCGGCATCGCCTATCAGCTCGTCGAGGCGCTCGGCGTGCTGGAGCGCCCGAAGATCGCCAACGAGCTGAAGGACCTCGACCAGCCCTCGCGCGCGACCTTGCGCAAATACGGCGTCCGCTTCGGCGCCTATCACCTCTATTTCCCCGGCCTGCTCAAGCCGGCCGGGCGTGCGCTGGCCGCGCTGCTCTGGGCGCTGAAGCAGGACAATGTCGATCCCTCCGCGCTGTCGGGCGCGCAGCATCTGGCGAGCTCCGGCCGCACCTCGTTCCCGGTCGACAAGCAGCTGCCGCGCGACGCCTATCGCGTGCTCGGCTACAAGCAGGCCGGCGAGCGCGCCGTCCGCGTCGACATCCTGGAGCGCCTGGCCGATCTGATCCGTCCGGCGCTGGCCTGGCGCGAGAACGCGTCCGGCGAAAAGCCCGCCGGTGCGTTCGACGGCCGCAGCTTTGTCGTGACGCAGGCGATGACGTCGCTCACCGGTTCGGCCGGCGAAGATTTTGCCTCCGTGCTGCGCGCGCTCGGCTATCGCATGGACAAGCGTCCGCCGCTGCCGGCGAAGCCGGTTGTTGCGGAAACGCCGGCTGCGGAAGCAAGCACCGAAGCTCCGGCAGAGACGCCGGTCGAGGACGCCGCAGCGCCTGCGGATGCCTCGATCGAAGCCGCCGCCGAGCCTGTGACCGTCGAAGACGCGCCAGGGATGGAGCAGCACGACGAGCCCGCGCAGGATGAGCCGGCGCTTGAGGCTTCCGTCACGCCGGAAGACGCTCCCGGCATCGCGCCACCGGAAGAAGAAGCTGCAGTCTCCACTGAAGCTGCCGCTCCTGCCGAAGCCGCTCCTGCGGAAACCGCGCCCGCAGAAACTGCTGCAACCGAAGCCGCTGCGTCGGCCGATGCGGCAGCACCCGTGGAGGCCGCGGCCGCACCCGCCGAGCCCGAGCTCATCGAGGTCTGGCGTCCCGCCGGCCGTCACGACGATCGCAAGCCGCGCCACGAGCGCCATCGCAACCAGCGCCATCACCAGCCGCGTCCGCAGGCGACTGCGGAAGCCGGCACTGCTCCTGCCGAAGGCGAAGCCCAGCCTGCCGCCGACGGCGAGAAGCGCGGTGAGCGTCATCGCCATGGCGGCGGTCATCGTCGCGATGGTGGCAGAGACTTCCGCAAGCCGCGCGAAGGCGGCGCCGAAGGCGCGCCACGTCCCGAGGGGCGCGACGACAAGAACCGTCGCTTCGAAGGCAAGAATGGCGGCAACAAGGACCGCGACAACAAGGATCGCAACAAGGGCAAGTTCGGCGGCGATCGCGACAAGGGCCGCGACAACCGCGGCCGCGACCGCGACAAGGGCCGCGACCGCCAGGGTGGACCGTCGCTGCGCCCCTACGCATCGAGCGCCACCCCGCGTGAACGCGATCGTCTGGTCGATCCGAACTCGCCGTTCGCGAAGCTCGCTGCGCTGAAGGAGCAGCTGTCCGGGCGCAAGGAGTAGCGCAGCGTTTTCAAGCGAAGTGCGGAGCGGTTCGCGTGAAGAAGACGCGTCAGAAGGAATAGAGTCACGACCGAGCGGCAGCGCATCGACAAATGGCTGTGGCACGCGCGGGTGGTGAAGGCGCGCACCTCCGCTGCCGAGCTTGTCGAGTCCGGCCATGTTCGCGTCAACGGCGCACGCGAGAAATCGCCGGGGCATGCGATCAAGATCGGCGACGTGCTCACCGTCGCGCTCGATCGCACCGTGCGCGTCTTGAGAGTCGTCGCCTTCAACGAGCGCCGCGGCGATGCTGCCTCGGCTCGTGTGCTCTACGAAGAGCTGAGCGAAGGCCATCCGAATTCTCAGCGCAATTAATTGCGCTTTGAATTCATTTCTTGGTCGATCAAGCGCATAAAGCCGTCATGATCGGCCGTTCCTGAGCTTGCGGCGCCGGGCCATCCGCGCTACGCAAGCCGCGACTTTTAAAAGAGCTTTTCGGAGCGTTGGATGACTTACGTCGTCACTGAAGCGTGCATCAAGTGCAAGTACACCGACTGCGTCGAGGTCTGCCCGGTCGATTGTTTCTACGAGGGCGAGAACATGCTCGTCATCCATCCTGACGAGTGCATCGACTGCGGCGTGTGCGAGCCGGAATGCCCCGCCGATGCCATCAAGCCGGACACGGAACCGGGCCTGGAAAAGTGGCTCACCGTCAACGCCGACTATGCCAAGAGCTGGCCGAACATCACCCAGAAGAAAGAATCACCCGCCGACGCCAAGGATTTCGACGGCATGGAGGGCAAGTTCGACAAGTATTTCTCGCCGAACCCCGGCTCCGGCGACTAATTCGGGTCAAACTTAACCCTATTAGCGGCGTAACCGCTGAAAACCAGCCCTTAAGACCCCTAAATCATTGATTTTTGCGGGAAATGTGCTATATTGGGCACATTGAGCCGAACCCTGGTTAGCCCCGTCGGCCCCGTTGGGTTCCCGTGAAACCAAATGTCGAACAGGGGCGTGGCAGTTTCCGCGCGCAGGCTGTGTCACAGAAAACGCGTAAAAAGAGTACTTCAGCGAAGGCTTCCCATAAGGACGCCAAGAAAGTCGCCGCGGCCAGCCGTAGCGCATCCAAGGGTCGGACCGCGACGAAGGCGCCGGCTGCAAAGTCCTCGAAGAACAAAAGAAGCGCAATGCCTCACAAGACTGCCAAGCCGGCCGCGAAAGCGACCGTTGCCAAGCCTGTTGCCGCCAAGCCTGCCGCCAAGCCCGCTGTTGCCAAGGCTCCCGCTGCCAAGGCTCAAGCTGCCAAGCCCGCCGCGCCGAAGGCTCCTGTTGCGGCTGCTCCTGCCAAGGCTCCTGTCGCTGTCGCCAAGCCGGCCGTGAAGCCCGCGGCTGCTGCGCCGAAGGTCGAGGAAAAGAAGGTCGTGACCCAGCGCCAGGGCTTCAAGGCCAACGAATTCGTCGTCTATCCCGCTCACGGCGTCGGCCAGATTCTGGCCATCGAGGAGCAGGAGATCGCCGGTGCGAAGCTCGAGCTGTTCGTCATCAACTTCATCAAGGACAAGATGACGCTGCGCGTGCCGACCGCCAAGGTCGCCAATGTCGGCATGCGCAAGCTGTCGGAGCCCGCGCTGGTGAAGCGTGCGCTCGAGACACTGAAGGGCCGTGCCCGCGTCAAGCGCACCATGTGGTCGCGCCGCGCCCAGGAATACGAAGCGAAGATCAATTCGGGCGACATCGTCGCGATCGCGGAAGTCGTGCGCGACCTCTATCGCTCCGAGTCGCAGCCCGAGCAGTCCTACAGCGAACGCCAGCTCTATGAAGCCGCGCTCGACCGTCTCTCCCGCGAGATCGCGGTGGTGCAGCACTCGACCGAGACCGAAGCGGTCAAGGAGATCGAGGCCCAGCTCGCCAAGAGCCCGCGCCGCACCGGCGCCAAGTCTGAAGCCGCCGAAGGCGAGGCCGATGCGGACGCCGAGGGCGATAGCGACGAGACCGATGGCGGCGCCACGGTCGCCGACGAGGCCGCGTAAGCGTCTCGCGCGTTCATCACAACCAAGCAAAAGCCCGGCCGCTTGGCCGGGCTTTTTGTTTTGGGCGCCGGATGATCTTGCTCGGTCCGTAGGGTGGGCTAGCCGAAGGCGTAACCCACCATGCTGCCGCAAAGAAGTGGTGGGTTACGCTTCGCTAACCCACCCTACAAAGTTGACCAACCTCACTTCACCGGCCGCTTCTCGAGCTTCCGCGCCAGCGTCCGACGGTGCATCCCGAGCCGTCTTGCCGCTTCCGAGATGTTGAAATCGGTCTCGATCAGGGTCTGGTGGATGCGTTCCCATTCCAGCGTTTTGATCGATGTCGGCCGGGCGTCGAGCGCGACCTCGGCATTGCCTGCAGCCTTGTTGAAGGCGGCCTCGATGTCGTCGGTGTTCGACGGCTTTGCCAGATAGTGGCATGCGCCGAGCTTGATGGCCTCGACGGCGGTGGAGATGCTGGCAAAGCCCGTCAGCACCACGATCAGCATCTCCGGATCGTGCGTGTGCAACAGCTCGACGCAGGCCAGCCCCGAGGCGCCGCCGAGCTTGAGGTCGACGACGGCATAGCCGAACGATCGCTCCTCCAGGACCTTCCGCACGTCCTCGATCGAGGCGGCGAGCACGACCTCGTAGTCGCGGCGCTCGAACGAACGCTTCAGGGTGCGGGCGAAGCCGGCATCGTCCTCGACGACGATGAGCGAACGGTCAGGCGTCAAAACTGCCTCCGATCGCGAGCGTGGCGAGCGGCAGCGTAAGGCGGACCGTGGCGCCGCGTTTCCTGTGGTTCTCGGCGGTCACGCTGCCCCCTAACTTGCGCACGACGTTTACCACCAGGAACAGGCCGAGCCCGCCGCCGGCGCGGCCCTTGCTCGACTGATAGGGCTTTCCGATCTGTGCCAGCATCTCCGGCGCAAAGCCGGGGCCGCGATCGCTGATCGACAGCACGAGATGATCGCCCTCGCGCCCGGCAACGAGCTCGACCCAGTCGCGCGAGACCTCGTAGGCGTTGTCGAGCACGTTGAAGATCACCTGCTTCAGCGCGACGTCCGAGACGATCGCTACGTCCTCGCCGAAGGTGTTGACGAAATATAGCGTGCGCGCCGAGCGCGCGTCGCGCCACTCTTCCACCAGCGCGGTGACGAAAGCCGCCACCGTCGTCGGCGACGATCCTTCGCCGCGGGCTTCGCCCGCCGACACCAGGATGCCTGTCACGATCGACTTGCAACGTTGCAGCGAGGTCTCCATCTCCGCCAGGTCCTCAGCCAGCTCCTGATCGGCGGCGAGGTCGGGCATGCGGCGCCAGTCGCCGAGGATGACCGAGAGCGAGGCGAGCGGCGTGCCGAGCTCGTGAGCCGCGCCGGAGGCGAGCAGACCCATGCGCACGATATGATCCTGCTCGGCGGCATGCTGGCGCAGCGCCGCCAGATGCGCGTCGCGCTCGCGCAAATTCCTGTTGATGCGGGTGACGAACACCACCAGCAGCACGGCATTGAGCACGAAACCCAGCAGCATGCCGGCCACCGTGAGCGTGTAGGTCTCGCTCAGCGGGTTCGGCGGCAGATCGAGCGGCCGGTAGGCGACGGTCAGCCAGACGAAGCTCGCGCAGGTCAACGCGACCAGCGACCAGGTCGAGCGGCCATCGAGCAGCACCGCGCCCAGCGTCACCTGGAGCAGGAACAGCGAGGTGAAAGGATTGGTAGCGCCGCCGCTGAGGTAAAGCTGCGCGGTCAGCGCGGCGACGTCCAGCATCAGGGCGACCAGCAGCTCGTTGTTGGTGATCGCGGCGCGATGGCGCACCCAGACGAGGCTGGAGATGTTGAGAAATATCAGTGCGCCGATCACCGCGCCCATGCGGGTGAGGGGCAGGGGAATGCCGAGCCAGACATGCACGCCGCCGATGGTCACGATCTGGCCGACCACTGCAGTCCAGCGCAGCTGGATCAGCAGCGCCATGTTCTTGCGGTTGGTCTCGTCGTCGGTCGGCGCAGCGCCGATCAGCTCGCTGCGCGCGTCCGCCTGCGATTGCAGCGTGACGGCGCCATGCGTTCTTCCGTCGTCAGGTGGGCTCGACGATCGTTCCAGCATCTGATCCCGTCCTGCGGGCGACAGCATCGGAGCCGCGGGCCGCTTCGTGGACGAAGCCGCTCCAGGGCTTCTTGCGGCGGAACAGCCCGCCGCCGAACGTGACGATAAGTCTGCCGGCCAGCATGAAAGCCAGGGCAAACCACGTCACCGCGTAGATCAGGTGGTTATTGGGAAAGCTGATCACGGTCAATCCGCCGATTGGGCCGCTGCCGGATTGTGATCGAGCGTCGGCATCGATGAAAAAGGGCGCGAAATGGTCGAGGCCGCGTGCCGCCGCAATCGCTGCGACATCCCGCGAGTACCACCGATTGTGTTCAGGCACGTTGGTTCTGAGGAATCCGCCCTTTGGCTCCGTCACGCGAAAGAGGCCGGTGATCTCGACCGGGCCTTGCGGATTGCCGTCCCGGCGCGTCGAGGCGTCGCGCCGGTCGGAGGGCACGAAGCCGCGGTTGACCAGGATCAGCGTGCCGTCGTCGCGCCTGAGCGGTGTCAACACCCAGTAGCCCGGGCCTTCTTCGGTGACGGCCTGAACCAGCGTCTCGCGGTCATGCAGGAAACGGCCGCTGACGCTGACGTGCCTGTATTCGTCGCTTGCGGCGGAGACGGTCGGCCATGCCGCCGGCGAGGGGATCGGCTGGGCCTGAGCATGAACGCGCTGCTCGACGCGATCGATCAGCGCCAGCTTCCAGGCTCGGCGCTCGATCTGCCAGACGCCGAGCGCGATCAGAAGCGCAATAGCCGCGAGCGAGAGGACCGCGAGCCACCAGGACGGGCGCGCGGCCTTTCCGCGAGCCCCGTCTGTCTTGCTTGCCACGGCCCTAGTCTCGTTCATTTCATCCCGGTCATCTGGTGGATCGGCATCATGTTGCTGTTGAGGTGGTTCATCACCCACAGCGAACCGGACAGCGCGATCACCACCATGACGATGGTGAAGATCAGCGCCATCATGCTCCAGCCGTTTTCGGACGTCGTGTTCATGTGCAGGAAGTAGATCATGTGCACGACGATCTGCACCACCGCGAAGGCCATGATGACGAGCGCGGTGATCTGCTTGCTCGGAAGCGCGCCGCTCATCACCAGCCAGAACGGGATCGCGGTGAGCACGACCGAGAGCACGAAGCCGAGCATGTAGGTCGAGAACGAGCCGTGAGCGTGGCCATCGCCATGGTGGTGATCGTCCGCGTGGGCGGCGTGAGTATCGGTGTTCATCGCAAAACTCCCAGGAGATAGACGAAGGTGAAGACGCCGATCCAGACCACGTCCAGGAAGTGCCAGAACATCGACAGGCACATCAGGCGGCGGCGGTTGGCCTCGATCAGGCCGAACTTCCAGACCTGCACCATCAGGGTCACCAGCCAGATCAGGCCGCAGGAGACGTGCAGGCCGTGGGTGCCGACCAGGGTGAAGAAGGCGGACAGGAAGGCGCTGCGCTGCGGCGTCGCGCCTTCATGGATCATGTGGGCGAACTCCGACAGTTCGATGCCGATGAAGGCGGCGCCGAACAGCCCGGTGATCGCCAGCCACATCTGGGTCTGCGCGATCTTGTTCTGCTGCATCGTCAGCATCGCAAAGCCATACGTGATCGACGACAGCAGCAGCATCGAGGTGTTCACCGCGACCAGCGGCAGCTCGAACAGATCCTTCGGCGCCGGCCCGGCGGCGTAATTGCCGCCGAGCACGCCGAAGGTGGCGAACAGGATCGCGAAGATGAGACAGTCGCTCATCAGATAGATCCAGAAGCCCAGCGAGGTGCTGTAGCCTTCCGGATGCGGGTGTTCGTCGGCGAGGTAGAACACCGGTTTGCCGGTTTGCGTGGGATTGACAGCGACAGTCATTTACTTGGCTCCGGCGAGCAGTTTGGTGCGCGCGTCTTCGGCCCGGATGACGTCGTCGGCCGGAATGTCGAAATCGCGGTGATAGTTGAAGGTGTGACCGATGCCGACGGCGAGCATCGCGATGAAGCTCGCGGCCGCCAGCCACCAGATGTACCAGATCAGACCGAAGCCCATCGCGGTGGCAAGGCCGGCGAGGATGATGCCGGTGCCGGTGCTGCTGGGCATGTGGATCGGCTTGAACCCAAGGAGCGGGCGCTGATAGCCGCGCTTCTTCATGTCCCACCACGCGTCATTGTCGTGAACGACGGGCGTGAAAGCGAAGTTGTAGGCCGGCGGCGGCGAGGAGGTCGCCCATTCCAGCGTGCGCGCATCCCAGGGATCGCCGGTGACGTCCTTGAGCTGCTCGCGCCTGAGGAAGCTGACGGCGAACTGCATCAGCATCGAGAGGATGCCGAGGAAGACCAGGAAGGCGCCAATGCCGGCGACGATGAACCAGATCTGCAGGCTCGGGTCGTCGAACACACGGAGCCGGCGGGTCACGCTCATCAGGCCGAGCACATAGAGCGGCATGAAGGCGAGGTAGAAGCCCGTGACCCAGAACCAGAACGACAGCTTGCCCCAGAACGGGTCGAGCTTGAAGCCGAACGCCTTCGGGAACCAGTAGCCGATGCCGGCGAACGCGCCGAAAACGACGCCGCCGATGATCACGTTGTGGAAGTGAGCGATCAGAAACAGGCTGTTGTGCAGGACGAAGTCGGCCGGCGGCACCGCGAGCAACACGCCGGTCATGCCGCCGAGCACGAAGGTCAGCATGAACGCGATCGTCCACATCATCGGCAGCTCGAAGCGGATGCGGCCGCGATACATCGTGAACAGCCAGTTGAACATCTTCGCGCCCGTCGGGATCGAGATGATCATCGTGGTGATGCCGAAGAAGGAGTTGACGCTGGCGCCCGACCCCATCGTGAAGAAGTGGTGCAGCCAGACCAGGTACGACAGGATGGTGATGACCACCGTGGCGTAGACCATCGAGGTGTAGCCGAACAGCCGCTTGCCCGAGAAGGTCGAGGTCACTTCCGAGAAGATGCCGAAGGCGGGGAGAACCAGGATGTAGACCTCGGGATGACCCCAGATCCAGATCAGGTTCACGTACATCATCGGGCTGCCGCCGAAATCGTTCGTGAAGAAGTTGGTGCCGACGTAGCGGTCGAGCGAGAGCAGCGCGAGCACGACGGTCAGAACCGGGAAGGAGGCGACGATCAGCACGTTGGTGCAGAGCGCGGTCCAGGTGAACACCGGCATCCGCATCATGGTCATGCCGGGGCACCGCAGCTTGACGATGGTGCAGATCAGGTTGATGCCGGACAGCGTCGTTCCGACGCCCGCGACCTGCAATCCCCATATGTAATAGTCGACGCCGACATCCGGACTGTAGCCGATGTTCGATAGTGGCGGATAAGCCAGCCAGCCGGTACGGGCGAATTCGCCGATGAACAGCGAGGCCATCACCAGCACAGCGCCGCCGACCGTCATCCAGAAGCTGAAATTGTTCAGGAATGGGAACGACACGTCGCGCGCACCGATCTGGAGCGGCACGACGAAGTTCATCAGGCCGGTGACCAGCGGCATCGCCACGAAGAAGATCATGATCACGCCGTGGGCGGTGAAGACCTGGTCGTAGTGATGCGAGTTGAGATAGCCCTCCGAGCCGCCGAAGGCGAGCGCCTGCTGCAACCGCATCATCAGCGCGTCGGCGAAGCCGCGCAGCAGCATCACGATGCCGAGGATCATGTACATGATGCCGATGCGCTTGTGGTCGACGCTGGTGAACCACTCGCTCCAGAGATAACCCCAGACGCGGAAATAGGTCAGGCCGGCGACCATGATGAGGCCGCCGGTCGCGACCACGGCAAAGGTGCCGACGACGATCGGCTCGTGCAGCGGCAGCGATTCGAAGGTGAGCCGGCCGAAGATGAGCTTGAGAAGATCAGGAGACATGCGGGATCTCTTTACGAATCTGACTTCGGACGTTGTCCGAGGAAGAAGGACGAGGACTTCAGCGGCGTGAAAGTCGGCCGCTTCAGGCCGGCGCCGAGCAGCGGCGCGGTGTCGACAGGTGCCGTGATGGAGGCGGTGGTCCTGCCCTGCGGCGCCTCGGGCGTGCAGGTGCCGGCGACGAAGGTCGGCTCCGGCCCAAGCGCCGTGCCGCGGCGGGCGTACTTGTCGTAGGCCAGCGGCAGCGTGTTGTTCAGGCCCTCATGGCCGAGGCCCCCCTTGGCGTCGATCGCCATCATCTCGCTCTGGCACATCTTGCCGGTCTCGACGCACATGTTGAGGATCAGGCGGTAGAGATCGGAATCGATCGTGCCGTAGCGCCGCACCGGCTCGTTCTGGCTGGGCTTTTCGAGCTGGAGATATTCGGCGCGGCCGAGCGAACCGCCGCCGGACTTGGCGCTGGCGATCCAGGCGTCAAAGCCCTTGTCGTCGAGACCCTGGAAGTTGAAGTGCATGCCGGAGAAGCCGGCGCCGCTGTAGTTCGCCGAAAAGCCCCGGTAGGTGCCGGCGTGGTTCACGACGGCGTGGAGCTTGGTCTCCATGCCCGGCATCGCGTAGATCTGGCCGGCCAGCGCGGGGATGTAGAACGAATTCATCACCGAGGACGCTGTGATGCGGAAGTTGATGGGACGATCGACCGGAGCTGCCAGATCGTTGACGGTGGCGATGCCGTAGTCCGGATAGATAAAGAGCCACTTCCAGTCGAGCGCGACGACGTCGACCTCGAGCGGGGCCTTTGACTGGTCCACGGCGCGGTCGGCATGGATGCGGCCGAGCGTGCGATAGGGGTCCAGCAGATGCGTACCCATCCAGGTCAGCGCGCCCAGGCAAACGATAATCAGAAGCGGCGCCGACCAGATCACCAGCTCGAGGCTGGTCGAGTGGTCCCATTCCGGCTCGTACCGGGCGTCGGTGTTGGACTGGCGGTAGCGCCAGGCGAACAGCACCGTCAGCGCCATCACGGGCACGACAATCAAGAGCATCAGGACGGTGGAAATGATGACGAGGTCGCGCTGTTGCGCCGCGATATCGCCGGCCGGCGCCAGCACGACGTAGTTGCAGCCGCTGAGCGCAACCGCCAGGGGTAGCAGCGCCAGAATCTTGAAACGGGACACGGGCCGAGCCTTATGAGAATGAGTTTCCTTTGCGGGCCCAAGGGGTAGCTGCGGCGCAGCAATCGGGACATTGGACAATTTGTCCAATGTTGCAGTGCGGGATGTTGCGCCAGACAGGCTTGGATTGCCTGGCGCCTTGCCGGGCGGTCGGCTTTGGTTTTCAGGACGTTAAGGGCGCACGAATGGCGATGGCACAGACCCCCGCAATGGCAGACCACTCGGGCGAGCACGGCCACGACCAGGCCAGTCCCGGCGAGATCGCTATCGGCGTCATCATCGGCCGCACCTCGGAATTCTTCGACTTCTTCGTCTTCGCGATCGCCTCGGTGATCGTCTTCCCGCGCCTGGTATTTCCGTTCACGAGCGAACTGACCGGCACCCTCTATTCCTTCATGATCTTCGCGCTGGCCTTCATGGCGCGGCCGATCGGCACCGTCATTTTCATGACGGTCGACCGCGAATACGGCAAGACGGCCAAGCTGATCTCGGCGCTGTTCCTGCTCGGCACCGCCACCGTCGCGATCGCGTTCCTGCCCGGCTATCACGAGATCGGCGTTGCCGCGATCTGGCTGCTGGCGCTGGCGCGCATCGCACAGGGTCTGGCCTGGGGCGGCGCCTGGGACGGCATGGCCTCGCTGCTGGCGCTGAACGCGCCGCCTTCGAAGCGCGGCTGGTACGCGATGGTGCCGCAGCTTGGCGCGCCGCTCGGTCTGATCGTGGCGAGCGGGCTGTTCGCCTATTTCGCCGGGAATCTCTCGGCCGACGATTTCTTCGATTGGGGCTGGCGCTATCCGTTCTTCGTCGCCTTTGCCATCAACGTCGTGGCGCTGTTCGCGCGGCTGCGCATGGTGACGACGGAAGAATATGCCTCGCTGTTCGAGACCCGCGAATTGCAGCCCTCGCGCATCTCCGAGACCGTGGCGCGCGAAGGCCAGAACATCATGCTCGGTGCGTTTGCGCCGCTGGCAAGCTTCGCTCTGTTCCACATGGTCACGGTGTTTCCGCTGTCCTGGGTGTTCCTGTTCACCCGCGAAAGCCCGGTGCGCTTCCTGATCATCGAGATCGTCGCCGCCGTGTTCGGCGTCGGCGCGATCGTGCTCTCCGGCGTCATCGCCGATCGCGTCGGCCGCAAGTCGCTGCTGATGGGATCGGCGATCGCGATCGCGATCTACAGCGGCTTTGCCCCGCAGCTGCTCGATGCCGGCGCGTTCGGCGAGACCATCTACATGGTGATCGGGTTTATCCTGCTCGGTCTGTCGTTTGGCCAGTCGTCGGGTGCGATCGCCTCGAACTTCAAGCAGACGTATCGCTACACGGCCTCGGCGCTGACCTCCGACATGGCCTGGCTGTTCGGCGCCGGCTTTGCACCGCTCGTCGCCCTGTTGCTTGCGACCAATCTCGGCGTCATCGCCTCGGGTGCGTACCTGCTGTCGGGCGCGTTCTGGACCTTGCTCGCGCTCTGGCTCAGCGGCCAGCGCGAGGCCGGCGATATGGACGCGGGGCGCTGATCGGGCGGAGCTTGTAGGGTGGGCAAACGCGCGTAAGCGCCGTGCCCACCATCTTTCAACAATCCTGATCGGGAATGGTGGGCACGCTTCGCTTTGCCCACCCTACGGCAGTTTAGCGTACGTCAATCCGCCACGACCTTCACGCGATCGCGCACCTTCACCTGCGCGTTGCGATCGAGGCCGTTGAGGACGCGAAAACGCTCGGCCGGGTGATCGACGCCCGCCATGCGGTGGGAGAGCGATTCCACGGTGTCGCCGGGCTGCACGGTGATGACCTTGATGCGCAGCGGGCGCGCGGCCTGGATTTCCTCGAGCGTCAGGCGGCGGAATGAACCGACGGTCTCGCGCGCATTGCGCTCGCTCTCGGTCGACTTCTGCCGTGCCGCGAAGATGAAGCGGTAGACGTCGCTGCCGAAGCGCAGGGCATAGACCTTGAACTGCCACTGATCGCCCTTGGCGGTGGCGGACGCAGCCGGAAAACCGTTGATGGTGATGTCCTCGGTGGAGGCCTTCTCGACACCCTCCATCCAGCCGGAATTCAGGTAATCGCCGAGCGACTGTTCGGCCGGCACCCGCACGACGTCGAAACGCATCGCCTGCGAGCCGCCGTCGCGCACGCCGATCACGGCTTGCGCGGTATTGTCGAGCGTAAAATTGTCCGGCGCCTGGAAGGTGAAGCCGAGCTTCGGATGCAGGAAGCGCCGGCCGCGGACAAAACCTTCGCTGGGATCTTCGCCGTAGACGAGGTTGTCGATCGCGGCGAGATAGGTCTCGCGGTCGCGCTCGCCGCCCTCTGGCGCTGCGTATTGCCGCGCGATGGTCTGCGCGTTCTGCACGCGCTCGGGCGTTGCCGGATGCGACGAGGTGAAATCCTGCGCGCGCGGATCGAGCGAGGTCTTGCCGACCTTCAGCTCGGCATTGCGCTCCATCGCCGAGAGAAAGCGTGCGGCACCATAAGGGTCGAAACGGGCCTTGGCGGAAATCCCGACGCCGACACCGTCGGCCTCGAACTCCTGATTGCGCGAAAAGCTCGCCATGGTGAGCTTGGTCTTGGCGAGCGCGAGCGCGGTGAGATCGGGATCGTTGCTCATGTCGGTGACGACGCGGGTGACGATCGCGGCCTGGCGGGCCTGGTCCTCGCGCATCGCGGCGTGCTTGGACAGCACATGCGCCATCTCGTGGCTGAGCACGGAGGACAATTCCGACGTGTCGCTCGCGAGCGCAAGCAGACCGCGCGTGACATAGAGCTGGCCGTTTGGCAGCGCGAACGCGTTCACCGCGCCGGAATTGAGGATCGTGACCCTGTAACCCTGGTCGGGGCGGTCGGACGCCGCGACCAGCCGGTCGACGGTCTTGCTGACGAGCGATTCGAGCCTTGGGTCGTCATAGGTGCCGCCATAGCTCGCCAGGATGCGCTCGTGCTCCTTCTCGGTTGCGGGGGTCTGCGCGACGGCCGGCTTCGGCTTGGGCATCGCGACGGTCGGCGGCGCCGCCGCGGTCTGGAAGCGGCCCATATCGCCGCAACCGGCAAGGGCTGAACCGAGCACGAGGCATAGCGCAGCCGGCGCTGCCCGCAGGCGGCGGCGTTCACCTTGTCCGTGCCGTCCTAGCACCCCATTCACGTCGCTTAACCCGTGCCTGGCCCCTTTTAGGGCCTTACCCCTGTCGGCTCGTTTGCGCCCAGCAACTCGATTTGTCCCACGAGGCGTACATCGATACGCGGCCCCGTATTCCCCTCAGCCCAGCCCCGGACACGAATACGTTTATTTTCCAGAGACTTAAGAGCAATCCCGGCACTTTCGAACGCGGGTACCATGCGCTTTGAAATAGTCACGGCGAAGCCGCGTGTCCAGTTTCGTCCGAAGTTGAGGTAGGTCATTGCCCCAGCTTGCCGGACCGACAGAACTTTGCCTTCGACCACCACAAAACGCCCGATCCCCGCCAAAATATCGTCCGAACTTTCCGCGTTTTTTATGGCCGATGGGTCAGCCCAATTGCCCTTTTTTTGGCGCCTCGCCTCGGCCTCCGATGCCATCAAGACGGCCGCGCAGTCCTTATCGGCGATCTCGGCGGAGACGATGGCGTCGCCCCGGGCGAGGAGCGTCGCCTGCACAGAGATATCGCTCTCGCCGACAAAGACCAGCGCGCCCTGGCGGCCATAGCGGTCGGGCGTGTCGTCGGCACTGCGCAGGATCACGTCGCGCCCGACCAGCAGCGCGGTCAGCGCCTGCCTCGTGGTCGCGGTCGGCTCGATGCCGGTCAGGCGGATTTCCCGGCCGTCATCGAGCCGCAGACTGCGCGCATCGATCGCGGTGACGCGGCCTTCGCCTTGGGACTCGAACTGGCACGGGCTCGCGAATGCGCTCTGACTCGCGACGAGAAGGATTGCGATCAGGCGAAGCCGTTGCGTCACGTTGCCCGGTGAGGTTGCGTTGCGTGCCAGTCTTAACTCAAGCGTGGCGTGTCGCGAAGAGGCTTCGTCAGGCTCCGTCATTGCGAGCGCAGCGAAGCAACGAGGTGGAAGCAGTTGTCTGTACTTCGCCATTCCGCTTTGCGGAAAACATGCGCGCCAATCCTGTTCTCGTAGCGCAGCTTCGCTTGATGCGCTCTTGTGCATGCGGCATGATTGCGGCAACAGCTTTAACCAAGAGCAACAACCAAGCCGCCATCAGAGTACGGCGCGATAAGGGAGGTCTTTTTCGATGAAGCATGTTTTGTCGGGCGTTTTTGCTGCTGCGTTGGCGCTGAGTGCAAGCGCCGCGCAGGCCCAGGATAAACCGCCACTGAAGATCGGCGGCATCCTCGACATGTCGAGCCTGTATGCCGACATCACCGGCCCCGGCAGCGAGACCGCGGCCAAGATGGCCGTGGAGGACTTTGGCGGTGAGGTGCTCGGCCGCAAGATCCAGGTGCTGGCTGCCGACCATCAGAACAAGGCCGATCTCTCCGCCAACATCGCCCGCGACATGCTCGACAATCAGGGCGTCGAGATGATCTACGACGTCGCGGCCTCCGCGACCGCGCTCGCCGCCGGAGAGATCGCGAAAGCGCGCAACAAGATCATCATGTTCAACGGCCCGGGCTCGATCCGTCTCACCAACGAGGCCTGCGGTCCCTATACCATTCACTACGTGTTCGACACCTACGGCCAGGCCAACGTGACCGGCCTTGCGGCCGTGAAGTCGGGCCTCGACACCTGGTACTTCCTCACCGCTGACTACGCCTTCGGCCAGGATCTGGAGAAGGACACCAGCGCCGTCGTGACCAAGACTGGCGGCAAGGTGCTCGGCAGCGTGCGCCATCCGCTCAACACGTCGGATTTCTCGTCGTTCCTGCTCCAGGCCCAGGCCTCGAAAGCAAAGGTGATCGGGCTCGCGAACGCCGGCGGCGACACCGTCAACGCCATCAAGCAGGCGGCCGAGTTCGGCATCACCAAGGGCGGCCAGAAGGTCTCGCCGCTCCTCGCCTTCGTGACCGACATCGACTCGATCGGGCTCGAGACCGCGCAGGGCCTGCTGCTTGCGGAGGCCTTCTACTGGGATCTCAACGACGACACCCGCGCGTTCTCGAAGCGCTTCCAGGAGCGCATGAAGCGGCCGCCGACCTCGGCGCAAGCGGGCGTCTATTCTTCCGTGACTCACTACCTGAAAGCGGTGAAGGCGGCCGGCACGACCGACGCTGCGACGGTGATGAAAGTGATGAAGGAGACGCCGATCAACGACTTCTTCGCCAAGAACGGCAAGATCCGCGAGGACGGCCGCATGCTGCACGACATGTACCTGTTCGAGGTCAAGAAGCCGTCGGAATCCAAGGGCCGCTGGGACGACTACAAGCTGCTCGCCACTGTGCCCGGCAGCGAGGCGTTCCAGTCGCTGGAGCAGTCGCGCTGTCCGCTGGTGAAGAAGTGACGGCGTAACGTCAGTCACGACGTCATCCCGGGGCGCGAAGCGAACCCGGGATCTCGAGGTTCCGGGTTCTCGCTTCGCGAGCCCCGGAACGACGGAGATACAAAACAACAACAAGGGAGACGCCCCATGAGTAACGACATGGTCCTGCAAAAGCTCGAAGGCGGGCTGCTCACCATCACCATGAACCGGCCCGAGCGGAAGAACGCGCTCAATCCGGACATGGTCGCCGGGCTGGTCGTGGCGGCGCGGCGCGCGGCGGATGATCCGGAGGTGCGCGCGGTCTTGTTCAAGGGCGCGGGTGGCAGCTTCTGCGTCGGCGGCGACGTCAAGTCGATGGCCGAGGGCCGGGCGCCGCTGCCGTTCGAAGTGAAGATGGCGAACCTGCGCCGCGGCATGGAGGTGTCGCGCATCCTGCACCAGATGCCAAAGCCTGTGGTGGCACAGCTCGACGGCGCGGCCGCCGGCGCGGGTCTGTCGATGGCGCTGTCGTGTGACCTCCGCGTCGCCTCCGAATCCTGCAAGATCACCACCGCCTTCGCAAAAGTCGGCTTCTCCGGCGATTACGGCGGCACCTATTTTCTCACACAACTCCTCGGTAGCGCGCGGGCGCGCGAGCTCTATCTGACCTCGCCGGTGCTTTCCGCGAAGGAAGCGCATGCGATCGGCATGGTGACGAAGGTCGTCCCCGACGCCGAGATCGACACGGCCGCGCACGGGCTCGCGCTGTCGCTGGCGCAGGGCCCGTCGATCGCGCTCGGCTTCATCAAGCGCAACATCAACAATGCCGAGCATCTCGCGCTGGAAGATTGCTTCGACGGCGAGGCGATCCACCACACTCGCTGCAGCGATACCGAGGACCACAAGGAGGCGGCAAAGGCGTTCGTCGAGAAGCGCAAGCCGACCTTCAAGGGCACATGACGATGGCGCCCTATATGCGTCTGCGGCAGATCTGCCTGGTCGCGCCGCAGCTCGCGCCCGTGATCACTGACATCGCCGATATCATGGGCCTCGCTGTCTGCTACCGCGACGGCAACGTCGCGAAATACGGCCTTGAGAACGCGCTGCTGCCGGTCGACACCATCCTGCTGGAGGTGGTCGCGCCGTTCAAGGACGGCACCACCGCCGGCCGCTTCATCGAGAAGAGCGGCGGGCGCGGCGGCTACATGGCGATCTTCTGCTGCAACGATCCCGACGAGCGCGGTCGCAATGCCAACGCGCTCGGCGTGCGCACCGCCAACGTCATCGACCACGCGCCCTATCACGGCGTGCAGCTCCATCCCCGCGACTGCCGCGCCGCCTTCATCGAGTTCAACCACACCGAAGGCAGCGACGACATTTTAGGGCCTTATCCGCCGGCGGGGCCGGACTGGCAGAAATTCATCCGCAAGGACGTGACGCAGGCGTTGACGAGCGTGGAAATGCAGAGCCCGGACCCGAAAGGGCTGGCCGAGCATTGGGGCAAGCTCATCGGCGTTGCGCCGAGTGGCGATGCCGAACTGGCGCTGCCCAACGCGACCTTCCGTTTCGTGAAGGGCGCCAGCGAAATCATGGGCGCGCTGGAGTTTCGGGTGGCGGATACGGCGCGCGTGTTGCATGCCGCCAGGGCAAAGGGTCTTCCGGTCGCGGGCGATGAGTTCCTGCTGGGCGGGGTGACGTTCCGGCTTGTTGCTTGATCGCTTGGTGGGGCGGAAGTAGTAGTCACAATCAACGCCGTCGTCCCGGCCTAGTGCGCAATTGCGCACGGGGGCCGGGACCCATACCGCGTGATCTATCGAGGGAGCACAGTGTTCATACCGAAGAACGACTAAGAGTCTTCGCCAAACATCTCCCTCCGGCCAAATTTGAAAGCTACCGCCCCCTGAAATTCGCCACCCGCCGTTCTTCCGTGGCCTTCACGCCTTCCTTGAAATCTTCCGTCGCGCGCAGCCGGGTCTGCTCCTCGAGCTCGTGATTGGTTGCCGCCATCACGCGATCGGCGAGGCCAGCACGCATCGTGGCGCGGGTGGAGACGAGGCCGAGCGGCGAGCATTCGGCGATCTCGCCGGCGAGCTTCAGTGCGGCCGCCTTGACCTGGTCCTGCGGCACGAGTTCGTTGGCGAGGCCCCATTTAAAGGCCTCTTCGCCGGTGACGCGGCGGCTGGTGTAGAACATCAGCTCGGCGTTGTTCTTGCCGATCAGCTCGGGCAGGGTCACGGTCAGGCCGAAGCCGGGATGGAAGCCGAGCTTGGTAAAATTCGCGGAGAAGCGCGCTTCGGGGCAGGTGACCCGGAAGTCCGCCGAGACCGCGAGACCCAATCCGCCGCCGATGGCAGCGCCCTGAACGGCGGCGACGATCGGCTTCTTGGCGCGGAAGATGCGCACGGCCTGGATGTAGAGGTGATTGATCGCGCCGAGGCTGTCGGCGGGGTCGCCCTTGGCCGTCTTATCGGCTTCGCGCGCCTCTTGCGCCTGCCGTGCCGGGTCCTGGAAATTGGCGCCGGCGCAAAACGCCTTGCCCTGCGCCGACAGCACCGAGGCGCGAATCTCGATGTTGCGATCGAACTCGTCGAGCGCGTCCGCGATCTGGTTGATCAGCGAAATGTCGAAGAAGTTGAGCGGCGGGCGGCGGATCTCGATGGTGCCGACGTGACCAACTTTTTCGACGCCGATATCTTTGTAAGTGCTCATGATGTCCTCGAATGATTAGCGCAAGCCAAGCCCGCGGGCGATGATGCCGCGCAGCACCTCGGTGGTGCCGCCCTGGATGGTGAGTTTCGGCGCGGTCTTGATGGCGAAGTCGAGCTGCCGCTCCAGCGTCTCGCGATTGGTCGCGGTCTCCTCGACGAAGGCGGCGAGATCGCGCACGCGGTGCGGAAGCTGCTGCTCCCACACCGTGCCGATGTCCTTGACGATGGAGGCTTCGACGACCGGCTCCTTGCCAGCCTGCAGCATGCCCGCGACCGAGACCGACATGCGCCGCATGGTGTGGAGCTGCGCCACCAGCCGGCCGATCCCTTCGGCACTGCGGGTGTCTGGATTGGGGCCAACGGCGCGAACCAGCTCGGTCAGCACGTAATAGGTCTCCAGAAAGCGCTCGGGTCCCGAACGTTCATAAGCGAGCTCGCTGGTCGCCTGCTTCCAGGCGCCGTCGACTTCGCCGAGCACATGATCGTCAGGCACGAAGAAATCGGTGAAGACGACCTCGTTGAACTCGTACTGCCCGGTGATCTGTCCGATCGGGTTCACCTGGATGCCCGGCTGCTTCATCTTGACCAGGAACTGGGTCAGGCCGTGACGCCGGTTTTCCTTGGTCGGCTGCGACGTCCGGAAGATCGCGATCATGTAGTCGGCGATATGCGCCGACGAGGTCCAGATCTTGGTGCCGTTGATGAGATAGCCGCCGTCGGTCTTGGTCGCGCGGGTCTTCGCGGCGAACAGGTCCGAGCCGGAGTTCGGCTCGCTCATGCCGATCGCGAAGCAAATCTCGCCGCGGCAAATGCGCGGCAGGATGTCCATCTTGATGTGCTCAGGCGCGTATTTAATCAGCACCGGCCCGCTCTGGCGGTCGGCGACGAAGAACCGCCGAGTCGGCGCGTTGGCGACGCGCATCTCCTCCGTCACCACGTAACGTTCGAGGAACGAGCGCTCCTGGCCGCCATATTTCTTCGGCCATGTCATGCCCAGCCAACCCTTGGCGCCGACCCGGCGGGAAAATTCCGGCGCGTCGGTGTCTTCGCGGTTGGGCTTGTGCGGATCGAAGGTGCCGGCGGCGATCTCTTCCGCGAGGAACGCGCGCACTTCCTTGCGCAATTGCTCGCAATTCTCGGGCAGGCGGATCGGATCGAAACGGAGGGCAGCGGTCATTGTTGTCTCGTCCCTGATCAGCGCGAAGCCACGAGCGGCCACAATTCGTCGGCGCCGCGGTTTGCAACCAGCTTGCCGAGCTCGACGGCCCAGTGGCTTTCCGAACCGAAATCGTCGCGCCAGGCCAGCGCCCGCAGCGAATAGCGGTGCAGGATGTGCTCCAGGGTGAAGCCGATCGCGCCATGGACCTGGTGCGCGATGGCGCCGCCCTTTTCCGCGGCTTCCGCGCAGCGGATCTTTGCGGAGGCAGCTTCGAGATAGACCTCGTCATTGAACGACTTTGCGTTGGCGATGGCATCGGCCGCAGAGGTCGCCGCGGCAAGCGCAGCAGCCGACTCGCCGGCGAGGCGGGCGAGGTTGTGCTGCACGGCCTGGAATTTGGAGATCTTCTTCTCGAAGGCGACGCGCTCGTTGGAATAGCGCACGGAGATGTTGAGCATCGATTCCAGCGCGCCCGCGATCTGAAGGCTGCGCGCGACGCCGCCCATCAGCATCATTGTGGTCTGGTCAAAGCCACTCGGGGCGGGCTTGATGGTGACGGGCTGCACCTTGTCGAGCGTGACGGTGTCGCTGTGGTCGTAGCCGACATTGAGTCCGGTCTCGATCCGACCCTTGCTCGCATCGACCAGCGCGATCGAGGCGCCGTCCTTGCCGTGGGCCAGCACCGCGAAGTGCTTTGCCGCCTTCGCGAAGGGCACGCCGCGGGCGCGGCCGGAGAGCGCACCATCGGCATCGCGCGTGATCCGATCCTTCGGGGATGCCGGCAGCACCGTCATCTCGCCCTCGGGGGATGCGATCTTCGCCTGCGCCAGCAGCCAGCCTGCCAGCATGGTTTCGGCCAGGGGAACCGCGACTGCGAAACGGCCGGCGGCGTTCAGCAGCGCAAAGCCGTCGGCAAGGCTCGCGCCGGAGCCGCCGAGATCGTCGGGCACCCACGACAACGGCAAGCCGGCTTCGCTCAGCGCCTGCCATAGCGGCGCCTGCCACGAATCCTTCTTGTCGTTGTTGACGGTCTGCGGATCGGCGAGATCGGCGAAGATTTTCTCCGCGGTCTCGACGACGATATTGTCACTCTCCGCCACAGCGTTCCCCGTGTTTTGCCATTGGCGCGTCCGGCCGGAGGGCAGGGCACGCGGGTTCTTCTTGCGCCCGATGATCCAAAAAAGCCATGGCCCTGACAAGCGTTGATCGCAGGTCAACCTGCGGCGCGGACATGGGCGATGAGCTAATTCCGCTTAGCGGAGTTTGCTCGATTTGCAGGGCGCGGCAAACTCGCTAAACAGAACGTCGATAGTCAATCAAGGGGAAGGAAATCCGGATGGCAAAGGACAGTTTGTGCGCAATCGTGACGGGGTCCGCCTCCGGCCTGGGTGCTGCGACCGCGGAAATTCTCGCACGGAGCGGGGCGCGGCTCGTCATCAACTATTCCTCGAGCCAGAAGGAAGCCGAGGCGACCGCGGAGCTGTGCCGCAAGGCCGGCTCACCGGAAGTTCTGGTCGTGCAGGGCGACGTCTCGAAGGATGACGATTGCCGCAAGATCGTTGCGGCAGCCAGCGGCTGGGGCCGGCTCGACATGCTCGTCAACAATGCCGGCACCACCAAGCATGTCGCCCATGCCGATCTCGACGGATTGTCGGCGGAAGATTTCCAGCGCCTCTACGGCGTCAACACCATCGGCCCATTCCAGATGGTGCGCGCGGCGCGCGGCCTGCTTGAGGCCGGCGCCAAGGCCTCTGGGCGGCCGTCCGCCGTGGTCAACATCTCCTCGGTTGCCGGCATCAGCGGTGTCGGATCGTCGATTGCGTACGCCGCGAGCAAGGGCGCGCTCAACACCATGACGCTGTCGCTGTCGCGCGCGCTGGCGCCGCTGATCCGCGTCAACACGGTATGTCCGGGCTATATCGACACCCCCTGGTTCACCAAGGGCCGCGGCGAGGCTGGCGCCAAGCAGGTGCGCGACAGCGTCGTGGCCAAGGTGCCGCTGAAGGTCGCGTCATCGGCGGAAGACATCGCGCAGCTCGTCTGCTTCCTGGCGATGCCGGCCTCCAGCAACATGACCGGCGAGGTCGTGCGCATGGATGCGGGCATGCATTTGGTGACGTGAGGTCGCCAAACTCTCTCCACGTCATGGCCGGGCTTGACCCGGCCATCCACGCGTTCCCGCGCGGATCAAAAGACGTGGATGCCCGGGTCAAGCCCGGGCATGACGATGAGGTGGCGGTGTGCCGCTTTCGACGCTTTGAAGCGTCACCCCTTGATCACGCCGCTCGCTACCAGACGGTGCCAGATGAACAGCACCACCACGGCGCCGATCGTGGCCATGATGAATCCCGCGCCTTGGTCGGGACTGTAGTGCCCGATGGCCTGGCCGATGAAGGTCGCGAGAAATGCGCCGGCGATGCCGAGGATGGTGGTGAGGATGAAGCCGCTCGGATTGTTCGGTCCCGGCGCCAGCCAACGCGCGATGAGGCCGGCGACGAAGCCGACGACGATGATCCACAACAAGCCACCCATGCTCATGTCCGTGCTTCCCTCGCTTTGACTAAACTAAATCAGACTCTACCCGCGATCTCTTGCTCGGTCGGCAGCCGTCCGTCCGGCGTCAGATGGTCGACCACCTGCGGCAGATACTGGCTGAGGCCCGAGAGCAGCTCGTCACGCGACAGGCCGCTCTGGGCGGACAAGCTCTCGATCTGGTCGGCGCCGAGCGCATTGGCGAGATCGCCTGGTGCGATCGCCTTGTTTTCGCCCTTGCCGACCCAGGTATTGGCGGCATCGCCATGACCGCTCTGCTGGAGTTGGTTGAGGAGATCGCCGAGACCGCCGCTGAGTACGCTACCGGCCGCGCCGCCCGCGAGCAGGCCGCCAAGGCCACCCTTCAACAAGTCACCGAGGCCGCCGTCAGCGCCCGCATTCACCGGCGGGGGGAGATGCGTCGGCGTCGGTGCCGGGGACGGCTGCGGCGCGCTGCCGCTCTGGTTGCCGCTCAAATGCTTGAATGCCTTCCAGGCGAGCAGGCCAAGGAGCGCCATGGTCATGGGCGACATGCCGCCGCTGGATGAGGATTGTGAACTCGGCGTGCTTGGGCCGCGCGGGCCGTTCTGCATGCCGTTGAGGACGTCGAGCAAACCCATGGCGTTCTCCTTTGGCGCTTTCTTGCCGTAACAAGCCCCGCTCGAAAACATATGAGGCTGTCATGACGGTTACAAGGCGATTGCGCCGCAACTGCGGGAATGGGCAGCAGGCACAGCCTCTGCTATCGAGGGCAGATCGTTGAGGGGGCAAGCCAAGGTGGTTACGGATCGACCGATCGTGGTGGCCGGCGCAGGCGCCATCGGATGTTTCGTCGGCGGCACCCTGGCCGCTGCCGGCCGCCGCGTCGCGCTCCTGGTGCGGCCGCGGGTGAAGGCCGAGATCGAGCGGTTCGGCTTGCATCTGACCGATTTCGAAGGCTCAGAGAAGAAGCTCAGCGCGGGGCAACTCGCGCTGTCGGAAGATCCCGCGATCTTCCACAGCGCCGGCATCGTGCTGGTCACGGTCAAGAGCGCCGACACGGCCGCTGTCGCGGAGCAGATCGCGCAGCATGCGCCGCAGGACGCCGTCATCGTCTCGCTGCAAAACGGCGTCGGCAATGTCGCGGTGCTGCGCGAGCGCCTCGGCGACCGCCGCGTGCTCGCCGGCATGGTGCCTTTCAACGTGGTCGGGATGGGTGAGGGCCGCTTCCACCGCTCGACCTCCGGCGACATTCATGTTGGCCAAGATGATACGAACACGGCCGCAGCGCTGTCGGTGCCAGGGCTCACCATGCGCGCAAGCCGCGACATCACCGGGGTGCAATTGGGCAAGCTGATCATCAATTTGAATAACGCGCTCAGCGCCTTGTCCGACGTGCCGCTCGCCGCGCAATTGGCGAACCGCGACTGGCGAAGGCTGTTCGCCGATCAGATGGCGGAGGGGCTGGCGGCGATGAGGGCCGCCGGCATCACACCGGTCTCGGCGACGCCGATCCCGTCGTCCTGGACGCCGACCTTGCTGAGACTGCCTGATCCGATTTTCAACCTGATCCTGGGAAGGACCATGAAGATCGATCCCGAGGCGCGCTCCTCGATGTGGCAGGATTTGAACCAGGGGCGCAAGACCGAGATCGACTATCTCCAGGGCGCGATCATCGCGCTCGCCGAACAAAACAGTGTCGACGTGCCGCTGTCGCGCCGCATTGTTGCGCTGATCAATGAGGCTGAGGCCGCGGGCAAGGGCCCGCCGCGGCTGACGCCGCAGCAGATTCGCGGGTAACGCATGAGTTCAGGCTGGGCGAAGCGAGGAGCAACGATGAAGCGTCGTCTGATGATCGGGTTCGCGCTGTCTTTGCTCTGCGTTGCGTCCTCGGTCGCGGAGGCCCGGCCGCCGACGGTCATGAACTCTCCCGGCTATGACAGCCGATTGCAGGAGAGCAGGTCGCAATTAGGCAGTTCACCGACAACAACGGCCCCGGCGACCGCGCCGGTAGCTCAACCGAAGCGCAGCAAGAAGAAGCCTCCGAACTGAGGTGCAGGCGGCGCCACATCCTCCGCCGTCGTCCCGGACAAGCGCGCCCGAAGCGCGCGCCGATCCGGGACGACGGCGGAGGGTGTAGCTCTGCCGGAATGACACCAAAGAAGCTCAGCCCTTCTTCGCCGGCTTGCTTGGCGTCGGGCTGAACAGCTTCTTGATGTCGTTCAAACCATCCGACAGCCGCGGCCATTCGCAGGAGAACGAGCCCTTGGTGCAGGGCGCGCCCTTCGGCCGCGGCCGCGCGTCGCCGATGGCGGCCTGTTGGACCTTGGGCCGCTCGACCGGCACCGGCACGCGCTCGACCTCGGTTCGCAACGCGACCCGCTGAAGCTGCTGCACCTGTTGTTCCTGCTGCTCGCGCTGCTGGCGCGCGGTGGCCTGCGCGGCTTCATTGCTGCGGCGCTGATTGGCGAGATAGGCGGTGTAGGCTTCGTCGATCTTCTTCTGCTCCTCCGGCGTCGGATTGGGGCCGGCGATGTCGAAGGTGCGGTCCTGGAGGAAGTCGTAATAGGAATAGCCGCCGCCTGCCTTGCGCCGGCCGGCGAATTTGGCGTTGCAGTCCGCAAGCGCAGCCGTCTTCTCGGACTTGGTCGTGGCTTTCTCGGCGGCATCGGCGCAAGCCTCGAAGTCAACAGGCGCGCGCTTCCACCATTGTGCCTGGGCATGCGACGGCGCCAGCAGGAAAAATCCTGCTGCGGCAACGACAAGCGCCGCACGACGCCATGCAACTAAGTTCGACATTCTACGAGAGCATTCCTTGCAAAACTCAACCCGAACTGAGTCGGGCTGATTTTTGCCCCTTTATGGCCGGCTTGTCACCCATGGAACTCGGGAATTTCATGGCTGGGATGCTGACATTTTTTGCTTGACGTGGCGCGGGAGTCACAGCGTCACTTCATCCTGCGCTCGCCTCACCGGCGACGCCAAGAAAACGAAGTGGAAACGCCTGATGCTGCTGCCCCTGTCCGACGTGCCGCGCTGGTACGCCGAGCGCAAACCGCAAGGCACGATCGCCGTCCGTCACGGGCAGGATACGCTGACATGGGACGCGCTCGAACGCGGCGCCAACCGGCGCGCGCGGGCGTTCATGGCCAAGGGCGTCAAGCCTGGTGATTTCGTTGCGATCGGATTGCCCAACGGCAATGCGTTCTTTGAGACTTCCTTTGCGGTGTGGAAATGCGGGGCGACGCCGACCTCGCTGTCATGGCGGCTGCCGCGCGGCGAAGCCGCCGCGGTGCTCGACATCCTAAAGCCGGCGCTGGTGGTCGGCGGCGAAGCCGATTGGAACGCGCCGAACCGTCTGCCCGCGGATTTCGTGCCGGAAGGGTTTTCGGACGAGCCGCTCACCGCACCGGTGGCGCGCTATTGGAAAGCCATGACCAGCGGTGGATCGACCGGGCGGCCGAAGGTGATCCTCGATCACCAGCCGGCGGTGATCGACACCGTCGCCACGCCGCCGCTCAATATTCCCTTCGGGGTCTCGCTGCTCAATCCCGGTCCGCTCTATCACAACGCGCCGTTCATCGTGTCGCACTACGCGCTGTTCACCGGCGGCCAGCTCACGGGCCTCGTCAAGTTCGACGCCGAGGAGGCGCTGCGGCAAATCGCGCGCGAGCGCGTGCAATGGGTCAATTTCGTGCCGACCATGATGCACCGGATCTGGGCCCTGCCGGAGCACGTGCGCAACGCCTATGACGTGTCGAGCCTGCAGACCGTCTTCCACATGGCCGCTCCGATGCCGCCTTGGCTGAAGGAGAACTGGATCGCCTGGCTCGGGCCCGAGCGGATCTGGGAGCTCTACGGCGGCACCGAGCGGCAAGGCTCCTGCATCATCTCCGGCACGGAATGGCTGACGCACAAGGGTTCGGTCGGCAAGATCGGCGAGATGGCGCGCTTGCGCATCATCGGCGAGGACGGCAACGACGTTGCGCCGGGCGAGACCGGCGAGATTTATTTCCTCAACAATGACGGCAAGGATGCCACCTATCACTATCTCGGCGCCGAGCCGAAGCGCCGCGCCGACGGCTGGGAATCGCTCGGCGATATCGGCAGGCTGGATGCGGACGGCTACCTCTATCTCGGTGACCGCCTCGCCGACATGGTGCTGCGCGGCGGCGCCAACATCTATCCGGCCGAGGTCGAAGCCGCCGTCTCCGCCTGTCCGGGCGTGCGCTCCTGCGTGGTGGTGGGATTACCCGATCCGGAATTGGGCCAGCGCGTCCACGCCATCATCGAGCCGGAGGGCGATGCGGACGGTCAGGCCATCGCCGACGGGATGGCGGATTTCCTGAAAGAGAGGCTCAGCCGCTACAAGCACCCCGAGAGCTTCGAGATCGTCGCCGCTCCGCCACGCGACGATTCCGGAAAAGTTCGTCGCACGCTGTTGCGCGATGAGCGCGCAACATGGATGAAGGAGGGGCGCGCCTTCCGGATTTGGCCGGCGAAGGCAAGGGCGGACGCAGAGTAAAGGGCGCACGCCGATCAAGAGAATTCACGGGAAGGAACGAGATTATGACCATCACCATCGCCGCGAACGCTGTGCCGAAGCCACCGGCCGAGATCATCGACGGTTTTCGCGGTGCGCCGACCTCGGTCATTTCGGACAATCTCGGCCGGCTGCCGGGCGCCGTCGGGCTCAAGCCCTATCATCGCGGCGCCAAGCTGGTGGGCACGGCCTTCACGGTCCGCACCCGTCCCGGCGACAATCTCGCCATCCACCGCGCGCTCGAGCTGGTGGGCCCCGGCGACGTCATCGTGGTCGATGGCGGCGGCGATGAGACCCGCGCGCTCGTCGGCGAGATCATGAAGAACATCGCGCAGTGGCGCAAAGCCGAAGGCTACGTCATCGACGGCGCGATCCGCGACGTCGCGGCGTTCGCGGCCGATGATTTTCCATGTTATGCCCGCGCAGTGATCCACCGCGGCCCCTACAAGAACGGCCCCGGCGAGATCAACGTGCCTGTGACCATCGGCGGCAGCGTGATCTCGCCCGGCGACATCGTCGTCGGCGACGAGGACGGCGTGGTGTCGTTTGCCGCCGCCGGTGCCGCGGCGCTGCTGGACGCCGTGCGCGCCCAGGTCGCGCGCGAGGAGGACACACTGAAGGCGATCCGCGAGGGCCGTTATCAGGGCTCGTATGGCAAATCCTGAACAGCGCGAGGCTTGGTCAAAGCAATGGTCGAATCGATCGCACGTCGACGTTGGCCATTGCCTCTTTCGAAAGTGATTTCACAACTTTGTTTCGGTCAGACTTGCTTCGTGCTTTTTGCTGCTGGGGATACTTCAAGTGACGAGGAATTACGCGATCGTCCTGCCTAGCTTCTTCGTTCTGTTGGTCTCTGGAAGCAACGAGGTTGGTTCGTGGAAGATGCCGCCTTTTGGCTCCGGCCGCGGGGCAGCGCCCATTTTCAATCGCGATCGCGTCACTGATAGTCATCTGGCAGTCGAGGCCGCTTCGACCGAGACAGAGCGACGACTAACTGAAGGGGTTTACGCAAAAGCCAACGGTCTGCCCCCAGGTGAGGTGGAAAAGCGCTTTGCGGCAAGTGGAGTCCTGCGATGTCCTGGTGGAGATAGCAGCGCTCAAGTGACAGGAGCGCGCGACGTGATTACCACGGCGGCTCACGCGTTTCGGGACCTTTGCAAACCCCATACGTCACCTGACAAGTGCATATTCGAGTACTATCTCGGAGCCGAGAGGCGTGCCATTCCTTTGTCAGCGACCCTATGGATGGGCACATGCGTTGAGAGTGCGCCCAAGGCGATTGTCAGCGACTGGGCAGTCGCAAAGCTCGAGTCTGCCGCGGAAGTGACGCCTTACGAGATCAATGAACGAACTGAAAGTGTGGTCGAGCTGGAGCGTGTCCTGGCGGTTGTCGGTTACGACATCGAAGCCACGGGAAGAAGGGACAGGTACGGCCCCTTCAACAAGACGATTCAGGAGTGCCAGATACGCGACGTAAGGGACTGGTCGATATTCGAAACGAGCTGCGAGTTCACAGTAGGGGCATCAGGTAGCGCTTTGTTTCGTCTGTTGGACGGTCGAATGACTCTGTTCGGCGTCCTTAATGGGGACTATCACGACAAAGAATATTGCCCACGAGGGAGCTGCGAGTTCAAGAGCCGGCATTGGTCGAGCGTGTATGTTACCGTGAAGGGTGAGTTCAAAGATCGCCTTCTGGCCGCCGTGAGCCAGTCTGCTGCAAAATAAAGCGCAAAAGGGAGGATGACGTGAGCCAGAAGGACGAATTCCACAATCTCGACGATACCGCCGACGGGCTGTTTCGCGAGCTCGCGGCAGGAGTGACCACGCGCATCTTCTCCGGCGAGCAGGCGATGCTGTCGGTGGTGACGCTGGCGCCGCATGCGCAGGGCACGCTGCACCATCATCCCGAGGAGCAATGGGGCGTGCTGCTCGACGGCTCCGCCATCCGCGTCCAGGGCAATGAGGAGGTTGCCGTGAAGAAGGGCGACTTCTGGCGCACGCCGGGCAATGTGCCGCACACCATGCGCGCCGGCCCCGACGGCGCCCGCGTGCTGGACATTTTCAGTCCGCCGCGGCCAGAATACAGAAAAGCGGGATCCGGTTTCGGAACGACTTAAAGCGCCAAGAGCAAAAGCCGGGCGCGAGAAAACAGGGGAGGGATACCATGACGATCACACGACGGACGCTGCTCGCAGCGCCGGCTATTCTCGCGATGACGCCGGCGTTGGCGCAGGCTTCAAAAATCACGCTGGTGGTGCCGTTTCCGCCGGGCGGATCGACCGATGCGATGGCGCGGCTGCTCCAGAGCCACCTGCAAACCAAGCTCAACCGCATCGTCATCGTCGAGAACAAGTCGGGCGCCGCCGGTGCGCTCGGCGCGGCGCAGGTCGCCAAGAGTCCGCCTGATGGCTCGACCTTCCTGGTTACCTTCGATTCCCACGCGGTGATCCCCTCCATCCTCGACAAGCCGCCCGTCGATGTCGAGCGCGAGCTGATGCCGGTGTTGCTGGTCGGCACCGCGCCTTACGTGATCGCCGCCGGTGCCGGACGTCCCTACAAGAGCTTTGCCGACGTGGTGGCGGCCTGCAAGGCGACGCCCGGCGCGGTGAAGTATGCCTCCGTCGGCATCGGCACGCTCGGCCATCTCGCCATGACCGTGCTCGGCAACAAGGCCGGCGTCGAGATCATGCACGTGCCCTATCGCGGCGGCGGTCCCGCGATGAACGACGTGCTCGGCGGCCATGTCGATCTGATCGCGGGATCTGCGGCGCTGGTCGCGGCCCAGCTCGGCACCAACATGCTGCGTCCGATCCTGCAGCTCGGCCGCGAGCGGCTGCCCGGCCTGCCGGATACGCCGACCGCAATCGAGGCAGGCTTTCCGGATTTCGAGACGCTGGCCTGGTGGGGCATCTTCGCGCCCACGGGCACGCCGCCGGACATCGTCGCAGCCCTCGCGACGGCCTCCAAGGAGATCCTGAGCGAGCCCGCCACCGCCGCCCAGCTCAAGGAGACGCAGCAGATGACGTTGCTGCTTGAGGACGCTCCCGCCTTCAAGACCTTCTTCGACAAGCAGGTCGCCACTTGGGGCAAGGTGGTCAAGGACAACAATATCCGGGCGTGAGGCGACCGGCAGCCCTCCGCATTGAGCAATGCGAAGGGCTTCCGATCCCGCCTCCGCTTTGATATGAAGCCCCGGTAACCCGCTCTGCGGGTTCCGCGGTCCCGTAGCTCAGCCGGATAGAGCGACGGTTTCCTAAACCGTAGGTCGGAAGTTCGAGTCTTCCCGGGATCGCCAGTTTTTCAGTGAGCAATCGTCGGGTTTGCCACGCTCGTCGGCGCAAAAATTGCTAGAAGCGCGAAGCTTCCTTCCTGGCCCGGGCTGACTGTCGCCCCGCCTCGCTGCCATATCCGGAGACGATGATGCCCTTCGACTTGATCCTGCGCGGCGGCCGTGTGGTCGACCCGTCCCAGAAGCTCGATGCCGTGGCCGATGTCGCCTTTGCCGGCGGCAAGGTCGCTGCGATCGGCAGTGGGCTCAAGGCCGATCCAGGCACTGACGTGCGCGAGGTCTCGCATTTCATCGTGACGCCGGGACTGATCGATCTCCACACCCATGTCTATTGGGGCGGCACTTCGCTTGGCATCGACGCCGAGGAATTTTGCCGCCTCTCCGGCGTCACCACTGCGGTCGACACCGGCAGCGCGGGGCCCGGCAATTTCGCGGGCTTCCGCAAGCACGTGATTGAGCCGAGCCAGGTCCGCATTCTCGCTTATCTGCACGTCTCGCACGCCGGCATCTTCGGCTTCTCGCACCGGATCATGGTCGGCGAGAGCGAGGAGCTGCGGCTGATGAATCCGATCGAGGCGGCCAAGGTGGCCGACGCCAACCGCGACCTCATCGTCGGCATCAAGGTGCGCGTGGGGCTGCACTCCTCGGGCACGTCAGGCGTCGTGCCGCTCGACATCGCGCTTGAGGTCGCGAACGAAGTCGGCATGCCCCTGATGGCGCATATCGATCATCCGCCGCCGAGTTACGAGGAGGTGCTGGCGCGCCTGCGCCCCGGCGACGTGCTCACCCATGCGTTCCGGCCTTTCCCCAACACGCCCGCAACCGCGCAGGGCACGGTGAAACGGGCGGTGCTCGACGCTCGCGAGCGCGGCGTGTTGTTCGACATCGGTCACGGCAAGGGCTCGTTCGCGTTCAAGACCGCACGCGCCATGCTCGCAAACGGCTTCTATCCGGACACCATCTCGTCCGACATTCATCAGCTCTGCATCGACGGCCCGGCCTTCGATCAGGTGACGACCCTGTCGAAATTCCTGTGCATGGGCATGCCGCTGTCCGACGTCATCGCAACCTCGACCGTCAACGCCGCGATGGCGCTGCGGCGGCCCGAGCTCGGCAGCCTCAAGCCGGGCAGCGTCGGCGACGCCACGCTGATCTCGGTCAAGCAAGGCCAGTTCGACTATGAGGACGTCGTCGGCGAGCACCTGATCGGCGATCGCAAGATCGTCTCCGAGGGCGTCGTCATCGGCGGCCGCTGGTGGCATCCGAATTGAGCGGCAGGCCGCTCACGCCGACCTGATTACAGCGACTTGATTACAGCGATCTGGCGATCAACAGCTTCATGATCTCGTTGGTCCCGCCATAGATCTTCTGGATGCGGGAATCGATGAAGATGCGCGAGATCGGATATTCCTGCATGTAGCCGTAGCCGCCGAACAGCTGGAGGCATTCGTCGGCGGTCTCGACCTGCTTCTCTGAGCACCAGTATTTCGCCATCGACGCCGTGACGGTGTCGAGGTCCTTTGCGACCAGCCGCTCGATGCACCAGTCGACGAACACGCGCGCGATCATCGCTTCGGTTTTGCGCTCGGCGAGCTTGAAGGCGGTGTTCTGAAAATCCATCAGCGGCTTGCCGAACGCTTTCCGCTCCTTGGTGTAGTCGGTGGTGAGCTTTATCGCGCGCTCCATCGCGGCGACCGCGCCGACCGCGAGCGCGAGGCGCTCCTGCGGCAGTTGCTGCATCAGCTGCACGAAGCCCTGGCCTTCCTCGCCGCCGAGCAAATTGTCCGGCGGAACCGTGACGTTGTCGAAGAACAGCTCGGACGTGTCGGAGGCATGCAGGCCGATCTTGTCGAGGTTGCGCCCGCGCTTGTATCCATCCGCGCCTGCGGTTTCGACCACGATCAGCGAAATGCCCTTGGCGCCGACATCTCCGGTGCGCGCGACCACGATGACGAGATCGGCGGCCTGGCCGTTGGTGATGAAGGTCTTCTGTCCGTTGATGACGTAGGAATTACCCTGCTTCCTGGCGGTGGTCTTGACGGCCTGCAAATCCGAGCCGGTGCCGGGCTCGGTCATGGCGATGGCGCCGACCATCTCGCCCGAGGCCATCTTCGGCAGCCAGCGCTTCTTCTGCTCCTCCGAGCCGTAATTGAGGATGTAGTGCGCGACGATGGCGCTGTGCACGGAGACGCCGGTCGTCAGCTCCGGCACCGTGCTTTCGAGGTCGTCGAGCACGGCGGCATCATAGGCGAAGGTCGCGCCCAGCCCGCCATATTCCTCCGGCACGCTTGCCAGCAGCGCGCCCATCTCGCCGAGCCCGCGCCAGGCAAAGCGGTCGACCATCTTCTGCTCGCGCCATTTTTCGGCATGCGGGGCCAGATCCTTGGCAAGATACTTCCGGAACTGGTCGCGGAAGATTTCGAGCTCTTCGGTCATCCAGGAGGAACGGTAGGACATGGTCACCTCGGTCAATGCGGCGTTCCGGCTTGGTAGGCCAGGGTTTGGCGGCAATTATTGTGTTTTCAGGCTGCGCCGGTGACGCTACCAAGGCGGCCGGAGCAGCGTCTATCGGGATCGTTGATTGTGGCTGTCAAAACTCAAGAGCTCAAGCTCGACATCGCGCGCATCGGCACGGTCTCGGCGATCCTGACGCAGCCGGGCAATGCGCGCGCCTGCTACGTTCTGGCCCATGGTGCCGGTGCAGGGATGCGGCACGCATCGATGGACAAGATTGCGGAGGGGCTCGCTGCTCGCGGCATCGCCACCTTCCGCTTCAATTTTCCCTACATGGAAAACAAGCAGGGCCGTCCCGACCCGCCGGCGGTCGCCCACGCCACGATCCGCGCGGCAGTCGAGGAAGCCGCGCGGCTCTGCCCCGGTGTGATGCTCGTTGCGGGCGGAAAATCCTTCGGCGGGCGCATGACGTCGCAGGCGCAGTCGAAGACTCCGCTGCCTGATGTCAAAGGGCTCGCGTTCCTCGGTTTTCCCCTGCACGCCGACAAGAAGCCGTCGACGGAGCGCGCCGAGCACCTGGCCCATGTCGAGATCCCGATGCTGTTCCTGCAAGGTACCCGCGACGGGCTCGCCGATCTCGGCCTCCTCAAGCCGGTCATCGCCGCTCTTGGCCCGAAGGCGACGCTGCACGAGGTCGAAGGCGGCGATCACTCCTTCGCGGTGCTGAAGAAGTCCGGTCGCAGCAATGAAGAGGCGCTTGCGGAGGTACTTGATGTGCTCGCGGCCTGGATCGACAAACTCGCCTGAAATCTCACGCCGAATATAGCCCTTTGTCGCGCGCCTTCTGGATCGCGAGGGCGGCAATGAGATCGAGGGTCGGCGTCGACAGGCCGGCGGTGCGCGCGAAGGCTTGGGGCGCCTTCACCAGGACGTCGATCTCCATGGCGCGGCCGAGCTCGTAATCCTGCAGCAGCGACGGCTTGTGATTGGGGGCGGGACCACTGCGGCTCACGCGTTTGACCTCGGGGATGAAATGCTGGGCGATCTCGTTGGCCTCGTTCAGCATCCGCGGAATGACGTCCGCAAAGGCGGGGTCATCGCGCACGCCGCGCGCGGTCTGGCCGGTGAGCAGGCACAGCACCGACAATGACATGTTGGTCAGCAGCTTTGACCAGATCGCCTCGCGGATCTCGGCGACCGGCGGCGATTCCAGCCGCGCGTCGGTGAAAACACCGCGCAGCGTCGTGATGCGCTCGCAATTGCGATCGTCGCATTCGCCGATCAGCAGGCGGTTGCGGTCGGGCGTCAGGTTCTGCACCACGCCGGGCGCGATCACCTCGTTGGAGGAGAAGACCACGCCGCCGACGATCCGCTCCTTCGGGATGCAGGCGCGCAAGCGGCCACCCGGGTCGAGGAAGGAGATGTCGGGCGGGGTCGGGTGTCGCGGCGGCAGGCCGATCCCGTACCACCAGGGAATGCCGTTCTGCGCAAAGACGATCGCGGTGCCATCTTGCAGTAGCGGCTTGATGCTGGAGACCAGCCCCTGGAGCGCGGTGGCCTTGAGCGTGGAGATCACGACGTCCTGGGGGCCGAGCTGGGCCGGATCGCCGGAGGCGTTCACCTTGGCGGAGACCTCGGAATCGCCGACGCGCAGCTTGAGGCCGTTGGCGCGGACCGCCTCCAGATGCGCGCCGCGCATCACGCACGAGACCTCATGGCCGGCGCGCGCCAGCCGAACCGCAAGATGGCTGCCGACGGCGCCCGCGCCGAAAATGCAGATGCGCATGTGATGTCCGTCCCTGATCCCTTGATGCCGCCCCGCGACAGCATGACACAAGCCGCCATGCGATGGACGCGGCCGCCCTACGCTCGAAAGATATGGATCAAGGCGCGGAGCCTCGGTCATAGTGCGCGCCAAACAAGCGAGCGGAGGAACACCGATGACCGACAGCCCCGTCCTGTGGACCCTGGATGCGCGTGGGGTTGCGACCGTCACGTTGAACCGGCCGGAGGTCAACAACGCCTATGACGGCGCATTGATCGCGGGCGTGCTCGCGGCCATGGACGATCTCGGCAGCAAGCCCAACCTTCGCGTCGTCGTGCTCAAGGGCAACGGCAAGCATTTCCAGGCCGGCGCCGATCTCAAATGGATTAATGGCGTGCGGCCGCAATCGACCGAGGCGAACGAGGCGGCGTCGCGTGCGACGTTCGAGGCCGTGCAGCGGCTCAACACGCTGCCGATCCCGACGGTCGCGCTGGTGCAGGGCGGCTGCTTTGGCGGCGGCACCGGCGTGATCGCGGCCTGCGACGTCGTGATCGCGGCTGACAATGCCCTGTTCTCGATTACCGAAGTGCGCTGGGGCCTGACGGCGGCGATCATCATCCCGCAGCTCTGCGATGCCATCGGTGTACGGCAAGTCCGCCGCTACGCGCTGACAGGTGAACGTTTCGGCGCCGAGGACGCCCGTCGCATCGGCCTCGTCCACGAGGTGGTGCCGTTCGCCGATCTCGACGTCGCAGGCAGCAGGGTGGTCGAGCAGTTGCTTGCCAACGGACCGGAGGCGATGGCCGAGACCAAGCGACTGGCGCTGGAGAGCTCGTTCGGCGGAATGGCGGTGGACGATGCGGCTTATGACCGCCTCGTGCAGCTGCATTCGCTGAAGCGACAGAGCGCGGAAGCCGCGGAGGGTCTGGCGTCGTTCGCGGAGAAGCGTGCGGCGAATTGGGGAGGTGCTAAAAGCTGAACGCGAGTAGCCCGGATGGAGCGAAGCGCAATCCGGGAACGGACCAACCGAACCTCCCGATTGCGCCGCGTGGCACGAACCCGGATGACGCTTGCGCTCCGTCCGGGCTACGGGCCTTTACAGCGACGCCGCGAGTGATCTTTTCAGCAGTGTGAGCAGCGCCTGCACCGCGGCCGCATTGCGTCGCCGCTCGGGGATCGCGGCCTTCACCCACAATTCCGGAATCGGAAAGTCGCGCAGCACCGGCTTGAGCGAGCCGTCGCGCAACGCGTCGGCGACGAGATAATGCGAGATCAGCGCAATGCCGTTGCCCGCGATGGCGCTGCGCGCCAGCACATGTCCCTCGTTGGACGAGAGCAGCGGGCTGACCTGGATGCTGATGCGGCCGCGCGGGCCGTCAAAGATCCATTCCGGTCCCGTCGGCAGGAAGCTGAGGCAGCGATGCTCGACGAGGTCGCGCGGATGTTTTGGCGTGCCGTGCTTCCTCAGATAAGCGGGTGAAGCGCAGAGCAATCGCTTCAACGCGCAGAGCGGCTCGTCGACCACGCCGCCGAAGGAATGCGGGAAGGCGCCGATGGCGATGTCAAAGCCTTCGGTCACCGGATCGACGGGGCGGTCGATCAGCACGATCTCGAGCTTGAGCCGCGGGTTCTGGGTCTGGAATGCGCTGAACGCGTCGGCCAGCCGCGCCACCGTCAGCGAGGTCGGTGCCTTGATGCGCAGGTGATCGACGAGATCATGGCCTTTCTCGCCCATGCGCGAGAGCAGGTCGGTGGCATCGGTGACGACGCCGCGGGCGCGATGCACGTAGCGCTGGCCGGCTTCCGTCAGCCGCAATTGCCGCGTCGAGCGGTGAAACAGCGGCGTGCCGATGCGTGCCTCCAATTGCGTCACGCGCTTGGCCACGACCGAGGTCGAGACATTGAGTTTTCGCGCAGCGGCGGAGAAGCCCGCCGCATCCGCGGTGGCGAGGAAGGCCTGGAGGTTCACGAGGACGTCCATGTCGACCTTTCTCGATTCGTGAAAGCTGATCGCATATTTTGGTGGATTGTAGCTCGGCACGCGTTAATTCATAGTCCGGTCCAAGCAAGAGATTTTGGGAGCAGGACGCGCCATGCAGGCCACCACGATCGAAGAACCGGCGCGCCAGGTGCCGCTCTACGGCGAATATGAAGTCGTCGTGCTCGGCGGCGGTCCGGCCGGCATCGTGGCGGCGGCCTCAAGCGCTCGCGCTGGGCGGAAGACGCTGCTGATCGAGCGCTACGGTTTCCTTGGCGGCATGGGGACCGCTGCCGGCGTCACCAATTTCTGCGGCCTGCACGGGAATGTCTACGGCGAGGCCCACCGGCTGGTGCAGGGCATGGCGTCCGAGCTGCTGGCGCGGATTGACCATTTGAACGGCCTCAACGCGCCGCATCTGATTCTCGGCAAGGTCTTTGCCCAGGCCTACGACACCGCCGCCTACAAGATCGCGGCCGACCAACTGCTCGCCAGTCACAAGGTGCACGTGCTTTTCCATGCGCTCGGTGCCGGCGTCGTGATGGGCGATAACAGCCGCATCGATGCGCTGATGGTCGAGACCAAGGCCGGCCGGCAGGCGGTGCGATCGGAGATTTTCATCGATTGCTCCGGCGACGGCGATCTCGCGGTCTGGGCCGGCGCGCCGTTCGAATTCGGCGACGAGCACGGCCATCCGATGTACCCCTCGATGATGCTCCGTCTCAACGGCATCGATCCCGCGAAGGCGGGCGAGGCCTGGCGCACCATCCCGCAATTGATGGAGAAGGCCATTGCCGCCGGCACCCACACATTCCCACGCAAGAGCGCGATCGTGCGGCCGCAGAAATCCGGCATCGAATGGCGCGTGAACTTCACGCAAGTGGCGCGCGAGGACGGCCATGCCATCAACGGCATCGAGCCTGATGATCTCACCCGGGGCGAGATCGAGGGCCGCAAGCAGGCGCTCGCGGCGTTCGAATTCCTGCGCACCGTGCCGGGCTTTGAAAGATCCTACATCGTCGACCTGCCGCCGCAGCTCGGCATCCGCGAGACCCGCCGCATCACGGGCGGCTACCAGCTCAGCGGTCAGGACGTGCTCGGCTGCGCCTCGTTCGAGGATTCCATCGGGGTCAACGGCTGGCCGATCGAGGCCCATGTCCCCGGCGACGTCGTCTTCACCTTCCCGCCGATCCCGGAATCGCGCGGCTATAACGAGCTGCCTTACCGCATGCTGGTGCCCGAAGGTGTCGACAATCTGCTGGTCGCGGGCCGCTGCGCCTCGATGACCCATGAGGGCCAGTCGGCGGCCCGGGTCTCCGGTGCCTGTTTCGTGATGGGGGAGGCGGCAGGTTCCGCCGCCGCGCTGGCGCTCTCCGGAAACCGCATTCCACGCGATATCCCCATTGAAAAATTGCAGGAAACGTTGAAACAACAGGGCGCCTTCATCGGACGGGACCAGCCCGTGCCCGAGGGCCTGTAACGACTGCATGATAACGACGCCGGAGGAAACGAAATGATCGGGATTGTGCGGCTCGCGCTAGCTGGCCTGATGGCGATCACGGCGATGGGCACGGCCCGAGCCGAGGACGCGCCGAAGGCCAGGATCGGCGTGCTCAGGCTATCCTCCTCCGCGCCGGTCTTCATCGCACAGGACAAGGGCTATTTCCGCGAGGCCGGCCTCGACGTCGAGCTGAAATTCTTCGATGCGGCGCAGCCGATCGCGGTGGCGACGACTTCGGGCGATGTCGATTTCGGCGTCACCGCCTTTACTGCCGGTCTTTACAATCTCGCCGGCAAGGGCGTGCTCAAGGTGATCGGTGGCATGAGCCGCGAGAAGGCCGGCTATCCCCTGATCGGCTATTTCGCCAGCAATAGCGCTTATGCCGCCGGGTTGAAGACGCCGAAGGACCTCGCGGGCAAGCGCGTGGCGATGACGCAGGTCGGCTCCTCCTTTCACTATTCGCTCGGCCTGCTTGCCGACAAATACGGCTTCAAGCTCGCCGACGTGAAGATCGTGCCGCTGCAATCGCTGTCGAATGCGGCGGCCGCGCTGAAGGGCGAAACCGTGGATGCGGCGCTGCTGCCGATCTCCACCGCGCGAAAGCTGATGGACGACGGCGGTGCGAAGTTCCTCGGCTGGGTCGGCGACGAGACACCCTGGCAATTGGGCGCGGTGTTCGCCTCGCCGAAGACGCTGACCAACAAGGTGCTGGTGACGAAGCTGCTCGGCGCTTTGGCAAAGGCCGACCGCGAATATCACGACGTCATCCTTGCCGCGATGAAGGACGGCGTCGCGCCGATCAATGACAAGACAAAGCCGCTGCTGGAGATCATCGCAAAATATACCAACCTCCCGGTCGAGCAGGTGGTGGGCAATTGCGCCTACATCGATCCCGACGGCAAGCTGGATGTGAAGAACGTCGACAACCAGATCAAATGGCTCCAGGAGCAGGGTTTTGCCGACAAGGGCTTTGACGCGAACGCGATCATCGCAAAGGAATTTGTGAAGGCGGATTGATGCTGCGCGCTCCTCTCCATCTCCGTCATCCCCGCGCAACGGCAAAGCCGTTGTCGCTGGAGGTGCTCGCGAAGCGAGCCTCGAAGGATGCACGGCCCGGATGCAGCAGGGCCGTTACTGTTGCCAAGCCCTCAGTGTCGTCCCGGCGAAGGCCGGGACCCATACGCCGAGTGGAAGTTGTGGCGCAGAGTAGTCATTGCCTGTCTTCGCCAAATTCAATTCGGTGGTTATGGGTCCCGGCGTTCGCCGGGACGACACTGGGGCCATGACATGGACCTGATCGCCAACCACATCACCCATCGCTTCGGCGAACTCGCCGTGCTCGACGACGTCTCGTTCACCGTCGGCGCGGGCGAGGTGGTGGCGATCGTGGGCCCCTCGGGATGCGGCAAGAGCACGTTGCTGTCGATCCTCGGTGGCCTATTGCTGCCGACCTCGGGCGCGCCCGAGCTGCGTGGATCGCCGCCGGCGGACAGTCTCAATCCGCTCACCTTCGTGTTCCAGGATTTCGCGCTGCTGCCCTGGGCCAATGTCGAGGAGAACGTCGAATTCCCGCTGCTGCACACCCAGCTCTCGGCCGTGCAGCGCCGCGCGCTGGTCGACGATGCCTTGCGCCGCACCGGCCTGACCGATTTTCGCAAGACCTATCCAAAGCAGCTTTCCGGCGGCATGCGCCAGCGCGTCGGCATTTCGCGCGCGCTCGCGGTCAGGCCGGCCATTCTCCTGATGGACGAGCCGCTGTCGGCGCTGGATTCGCAGACCCGCGAACTGCTGATGGAGGATTTCGTCCGGCTGCTCGCCGATGGCGGCATGGGCGCGGTCTATGTCACGCATAATCTCGAAGAGGCGGCGCGGCTTGCCGATCGCATTGTGGTGTTGTCGCGGCGTCCGGGCCGCATTCGGGAGGTCGTGAGCGTGCCGATGACGCGCACTGAGCGCGGTGACATTGCAGCCCGTGAAAAGCTGCTCGCGCTGCAGAACCAGATCTGGTCGCTGATCCGCAACGAGGCGATCGATGCCGAGCGCGAGGTTCAGCATGCTTGATCGCGCTCCGGCGGGAACATCTGCGAAGGATGAAGCGGTCCGGCGCGTCCGCTTTCGCGGCGCCGGCTTCGTGCCGGCGAGCAGCCGTTTCGGCGGCTGGATCGCACTCGCGCTGGTCATTGCGATCTGGCAGGCGGCCGGCAGCACCGGCCTCGTCAATCCGCTGTTCCTGCCGCCGCCATCGGCGATCGCACGGGCGATCTACCAGCTCGCGATCTCGGGCGCGCTGTGGCAGCACCTTTCCGCGTCGCTCCTGCGGATCGGTGTCGGGTGGCTGCTCGGCACGGCGGCCGGTGTCGCGGTTGGCTTTGGCATCGGCCTGTCGCGGCTGGCGCGCAGCGTCGGCATCACTTTCATCTCGGCGCTGTTCCCGATCCCGAAGATCGCGCTGCTGCCGCTGTTGATCCTCTGGCTTGGCATCGGCGAAGAGCCGAAGATCGCAACCATTGCGCTCGGCGTGTTCTTCTCGACCGCGATCTCGGTCTATAGCGGCGTCGACGCGGTGCCGCGCAATCTCATCCGCATGGCGCAGAGCTTCAATGTGCCGTTCGCCACCATCGTCCGCAAGGTGGTGTGGCCGGGCGCGCTGCCCGCGATCCTCGCCGGCTTCCGCATCACGTCGTCGGTGGCGCTTCTGCTCGTCGTCAGCGCCGAGATGATCGGCGCGCAGTACGGTATCGGCGCGTTCGTGTTGCAGGCCGGCAATTTGATGCAGACGGATCAGCTGCTCGCGGGCGTGGTGATTTTATCGGTGTTCGGGTTGATCGTGGGGCGGGTGATCAACTGGCTGGAGATACGGCTGTTGCACTGGCGGTGAGGCTTACCCCGCCGTCGTCCCGGCGAAGGCCGGGACCCATACCGCGTGATCTATCGAGGGAGCGCGGTGTTCGTACCGAAGAACAACTAAGAGTCTTCGCCAAACATCTCCCTGTGGTTATGGGTCCCGGCCTTCGCCGGGACGACGGCGGAGAGTGCGGCTAACATTCGCACCTCACGCATTCCCGCGATCCTCCCGGAACAAATCCAGCTTCTGCTGCACGGGGCGATCCGAGAAGCTGAACAGCACCGCATCCATGTCCGCCTCGTGCGTGACCCATTGCCAGCTCGGCACCACGAACAAATCGCGCGGGCCCCATTCGAAGGTCGATTCCCCGATGCGGGTACGGCCGTGGCCTTCGATCGGACAGAACACCGTCGCGTCCGTCGCGCGATAGCGTGCGGTCTTGAAGCCCTTCGGCAGCAACTGGATGAACGTGCCGATGGTCGGCATCGCAAAGTCGCCGGTCTCGGGGTTGCTGAATTTCAGCTTCAGCCCGTGACATGCGTCCCACTCCTGGCTCGCGCGGGCTTTCTCCAGTGCCTCGCGCGTGTAGGCATAGGGGTAGCTGAAGATCGGCGACGTCTTCGAGCTCCGCTTCACGTCGACCGGTAGCAGATTGTGGCCGTAGCGCGCGAAGCTGTCGCCGGCCGGCCTTGTAATCTTCTGCTGGTCCTCGTTGGAGCCTTCCGCGAAGGAGCAGTCGAAGAACTGCACCAGCGGAATGTCGAGACCGTCGAGCCAGAACATCGGCTGGTCGGTCTCGTTCGAATGATCGTGCCAGGTCATCGACGGCGTGATGATGAAGTCGCCGGGCTCCATCGCGGTGCGCTCGCCGTCGACCGCGGTGTGGGCGCCCTTGCCTTCGAGCACGAAGCGCAGCGCCGATTGGCTGTGCCGGTGGGCGGGCGCGACGTCGCCGGGCACCACCATCTGCACGCCGGCATAGAGCGACGTGGTGATTTTCGACTGCCCGCGCAGGCCTGGATTTTCCAGCACCAGCACGCGCCGCTCGGCTTCTTTCGCCGTGATCAGCTTGCCGGCTTCGGTCATGTAGTCGCGGATGATGTCGAACTTCCACAGATGCGGCCGGCAGGCGCTCTTCGGCTCCGGCGTGATCAAATCGCTCATGACCGTCCACAGCGCGGTGAGATTCTCGCCGTCGATCTTCTTGTAGAACGCCTCGCGTTCCGGCGTCTTGGTCACGGCTTCCATGGTGCGGCTCCCATCGTTTTGTTAATTGACAGTATACTTACGATCTAGGTAGCGTCAACGTGTCGAATGACAGTCCAGGTCGTCTTTCCGGGGCGATGCGTTAGCATCGAACCCGGAATCTCGAGATTCCGGGTTCGCCCTTCGCGCGCCCCGGAATGACAGACAAAAGGGAGGGTTCCGATGAAGCTGCACGGTTATTTCCGCTCCAGCGCCGCCTACCGGGTACGGATCGCGCTGAACCTCAAGGGCCTCGGTGCCGAGCACCTGCCGCATCACCTTCGCAAAGGCGAGCAATGCGCGCCCGCCTATCTCGCCATCAATCCGCAGGGCCTGGTGCCCGCGCTGGAGGACGATGCGGGCGCAGTGCTGACCCAGTCGGTCGCCATCATCGAATGGCTCGACGAAACCCATCCCAACCCGCCGCTGCTGCCGAAGGATAGTTTGCAGCGCGCCAAGGTGAGGGCGTTCGCGCTGGCGATCGCCTGCGACACTCACCCCGTGCAGAATCTGAAGGTGCTGGCGCGGCTGCGCGAGCTTGGCCTTGCCGAGGACAAGGTTCAGGACTGGGCGGCCTGGGTCAACCGCGAGGGGCTCGCGGCCTGCGAGACGCTGATCAGGGACGAGCCGGGCCCGTTCTGCTTCGGTGAAGCACCGACGCTTGCCGATCTCTGCCTGGTGCCGCAACTCGCCAATGCCCGCCGCTTCGGCGTCGATGTCTCCGCCTATCCGCGTCTGCTCGGGGCGGAAGCTGCGGCCAAGGCGTTGCCGGGGTTCGTCGACGCCGCGCCGGAGAAGCAGCCCGATGCCGAGTAAGCCGCCTCCGATCACGATCAACGCGGTCTATGCCGCGCCGGGCTATCTGTTCCGGCGCATGCAGCAGATCGCGGTCTCGATCTTCATGGAGGAATGCAAGGCGTTCGACCTCACGCCGGTGCAATACGCGGCTCTGATCGCGATCCACACCCATCCCGGCATCGACGCGACGCGGCTGTCCGCGGTGATCGCCTTCGACCGCTCCACGCTCGGCAGCGTAATCGAGCGGCTTCAGGCCAAGGATTTCGTCGAGCGCAGGCCGGCGCCGGAAGACAAGCGGATCAAGCTGCTCTATTTGACAAAATCAGGCGCGGCGATCCTGCGTGACATCATTCCCGCCGTCGAACGCGCCCAGGCGCGGATGCTGGAGCCGCTCAAGCCGGCGGATCGCAAGGCGCTGATGGGGCTCCTGGTGCAGCTCGTCGATCTCAACAACGAGGCGTCGCGGGTGCCGCTCCGGGCGGAGGACGCGCTGGAGCATATGGGGAAGGCGGGGTGAGCGCGAGTTTGTGACGATAGCGGCGCCTCATCCTCGGTGTCGTCCCGGCGAAGGCCGGGACCCATACGCCGAGGCACCTGTGATAGCGCGAGAAGGTCATTGCCTATCTTCGCCAAACCAAACTCGGTGGTTATGGGTCCCGGCCTTCGCCGGGACGACAGCGAATATGAAGCTGCGCTGTTGCCCTCACATCCGCAGCAGCGCCTGCCGGTCGATCTTCCCCGTGCCCGTCTTCGGCAGTTCGTCGATGAAGATCACCTCACGCGGATATTTGTAAGGTAGCAGCTTGCCCTTCACGTAATCCTGCAGCCTGCGGGTCGCTTCGCTTTGATCGGCGGCGCGGCTGTTCATCACCACGACCGCCTTCAGGGTCATGCGCCGGTCCGGCAGCTCGGCGGCGAACACCGCGCACTCGCGGATGTCCGGGTGGTCGGCGAGGCACAGCTCGACCTCGAGCGGGTAGACCCACTGGCCGGAGATCTTGATGAGATCATCGGCGCGGCCTCGGAAGAAGTGAAAGCCGTCGGCATCGCGGACGAAGCGGTCGCCGGTGTAGATCCAGCCGCCCTCGCGAATGGTTTCGGCGGATTTGTCCGGCCGGTTCCAGTACAGCGGCGTGTTGGAATCACCGCGTACCCACAAGATGCCTTCCTCGTCGTCGGCGACATCGCGACCGTCCTTGTCGCGCAGCGCGACCTCGTAGCCGGGCACGCGCAGGCCGGCGGCGCCGAGCTTCTTCCGCTCGGGGTGGTTGGAGAGATAGATGTGCAGCGCCTCGGTCGAGCCGAGGCCTTCGACGATCTCGAGACCGGTGAGCGTCTTCCAGGCGTTGAAGACGTCGGCCGAGAGCACCTCTGCGGCCGAGAGCGCCATCCGCAGTGACGAGAAGTCGGTCCTGTCGGCACCCTCGGCCTTGGTCAGCGATGTATAGAGCGTCGGCAGGCCGAAGAAGACCGTCGGCTTATACTGCTCGATCGCCGAAAAGATCGCCGCGGGCTTCGGCTGCCCCGGCAGCAGCAGCGTCGTCGCGCCCGCCGAGAACGGGAAGGTGATCGCGTTGCCAAAGCCATAGGCGAAGAAAATCTTCGGCACCGAGAAGCAGATATCGTCCGGCGTCAGCTTCAAGATGTTCTGCGCAAAGGCCACTTCGCTATAGGCCATGTCGTGCTGGAGATGCACGATGCCCTTGGGCCGGCCGGTCGATCCGGACGAGTACATCCAGAACGCCATCTCGTTGCGATGCGTACCGGCTTCCGCGAGTTCGACCGGAAACTGCGGGAGCCAGCCGGCGGCAGAAACGGCGTTCGGCGAGGCGTGATCGCCCGCAGCGCCGTTGACGACGACCAGCGTATGCAGGGCCGTGTCCTTGCAGGCCTCGGCGTTGAAACGTGCACAGAACTCGGCATCCGCCACCGCAACAGAGGCGCCGGAATCCGCGAGATAGAATTGCAGCAGATCAGGCGGTGTCAGCGTGTTGATCAGCAACGGCACGAAGCCGGCGCGCACCGCGCCGAAGAACGCGGCGGGATAGGCCGGGGTATCGTCGAGGAACAGCAGCACCCGATCGCCGCGCTTGAGGCCTAGTGACGCAAAGCCGTTGCCCCAGCGGCAGGCGTCCGCGCAGAGCTCGGCATAGGTGCGCGTGCCCGCGGGGCCAATGAGCGCGAGCTTGTCGCCGCATCCTCTCGCGAGATTGTCGAACAGCACGCGGCTGGCATTGTAGACCTGCGGAACGGAAAAGCCGATCTCGCGCGCGCCCGCGCAGTCGGCGGGCACCTGGTCGTTGATCTGCCCGCTCATGCCTCGTCCCCACCGTTTTTGGCGGCTTCGTAGCGCGCCATGAACGCCGGCGACATCGCGCGCAGGCGGGAGTCGTCGATGCGGCCGGAGCGGGTGATGTAGCTATAGGCAAAGTCCATCAGGCCTTGCTGCATGTGCTGGGCAAAGTGCTCGTACCAGAAAGCGCTGGTCCGCGCGGCGTTGACGAGCTTCTGCACCACCGGTTTTCGTGCGGCCTGGTAGCGATGCAGCGCGGTCGAGAGATGTGCATCCGATTCCAGCGCCTTGACCAGCGCAATGGCGTCCTCGATCGCGAGCCGCGTGCCAGAGCCGATCGAGAAATGCGCCGAGTGCAGGGCGTCGCCGAGCAGCACCATGTTCTTGAACGACCAGTGCTCGTTCCAGACCCAGGGGAAGTTGCGCCAGACTGATTTGTTGGAGACCAGCGAGCGGCCGCCGAGCGTGTCGGCGAACACCTCCTCGCAGACACCCTTGGACTGCTCCACGTCCTTGTAGGCGAAACCGTAAGCCTGCCACGTCGCATGATCGCATTCGACCAGGAACGTGCTCATGGTCGGCGAATAGCGGTAGTGATGGGCGTTGAAGGCGCCGCGGTCCGTCTTCACGAAGGTCTGCGACAGCGTGTCGAAACGCTTCGAGGTGCCGTACCAGACGAACTTGTTGGAGGAGTAGGACAGCGAGGTGCCGAAATCGCCCTCGAAGGCGCGGCGCACCAGCGAGTTCAGCCCGTCGGCGGCGACGATCAGATCGTGGCCGTTGAGCTGGTCGATCGCATGAATTGGCGTGTCGAAGCGCGGGGTGACGCCGGCATCGAGCGCGCGCTGCTGTAGGAATCGCAGCAGTTCGAGCCGACCGATCGAGGAGAAGCCGACACCGTCGATGGCGACGCTGTCGCCGCTCAGGTTCAGCGTGATGTTCTCCCAGCTCTCCATGTGCGGCGCAATCGCGTCGACCGTCTCGGGGTCGTCAGCACGCAGGAATTCGAGCGCCTGGTCAGAAAACACCACGCCAAAGCCCCAGGTCGCGTCGGCCGGGTTCTGTTCGAACAGGTCGACTTGATCCTCGGGGTGACGCTTCTTCCAGAGATAGGCGAAGTAGAGTCCACCGGGCCCCCCGCCAATCACGGCGATCCGCAACGTCTGTCCTCCCTGATTGACAGTATACTTACTATCTAGGGGTAGACTAATGTGCTCCGGCTTCCCGCGCCAGCGGAATTTATTGGCAAAGCGCGCGGCACGCCGAAGCTCGTGCCCGGACGCGCGTTTGGCGCGTGTCCGAAGCAGTGGCGTGCGAAGCATAGCCAAACCGCGCCGGCTTGGCCATCCGCACGTCAGACGCAGCGCTTCACCCAGACACCATTTACGAGCACGGTGCAGCAGACGGCAGGGTGGCTCGCTTCTTAGCGTGCGGCAAACGGTGCCAGCACGTCCTTGCAGGCGGGCGACAACGAAGCGGCATTGTTGGCAACGCATTGGATGATCCGACCGCCACCTGGCGCCACGCTGCCGCACAGCGTGCGGACATCCTCGCGACATGCGGACTGGACGATGAACAGCTCTTCGCGCGGCCGCAGCGGGCGCAGCACGATCACGGCAGGCGCGGCTGCCGGTGCAGCTGCCGCCGCAGGGGTTGCGCCCGCAGGTGCCGTCGTTGCTGCCGCGCCACCGCCGGCCGCAGCGGACACGGCCTTCTCGCAGGTCGGCGAAACCTTCGCCTTGTTCTTCTCCAGGCATTCGAGCGCAGGCGCGCCGCCCGGCGGCACGCTGGCGCACACCTTGGGATAATCGGCACGGCACGCGCTCTTGACGGCAGCGATCTGCGCGCTGCTCGGCTGTTTGGCGGCAGCGGGCTTTGCGGCGGGAGCGGTTTCAGCCTTCGGCGCGGCAGGCGCGGACTCCGCCTTGGGTGCAGCCTGCTTGGGTGCAGCCTCTTTGGGTGTAGCCTCGATCTTCGGCGCGGCTTCGGTCTTTGGCGCGGCAGCAGGCTCGACGGCGCGAACCGCGGTTTGGCATCCCGAGGACAGGCCGGACATATTCTTCTGCAGGCATTGATAGGCTTCCACGCCGCCGGGCTTGACGCTCGCGCAGTGCGCCATGAAGTCCGAGCGGCATGCGGAGCGGATCGCGCTCTTCTGCGCCTCGGTCGGTGCTTGCGCGAATGCGCCTGCTGCAGTTGCGAAGAGAGCCGCCGCCAGCAACGCCCCGCGTGCCGACGCATGTTTCAACGTGTTGAACATCTGAGTGAATTCCTGCCCTGTCGGTAACGCCGAAGTTTTACAAATCTGATGCAAACGCAATCATCGCGAGTGATGCCTCGCGAGCGATATCTTTGGCCGCTTTGGCTGCCACCGCAAGTAGATATGCCCGCGAAATTGCGACGTAACTACGTCGTCAGAGCTTGACCATGCGCTTGCCGCGGTTCTCGCCCGCGAGCAATCCGATCAGCGCCTTCGGCGTGTTCTCGAGGCCGTCGATGATGTCCTCCTGCACCTTCAGCTTGCCGGATGTGACCCAGGCCTGGAGGTCGGCGAGCGCACGCTGGCTTTCCTTCATGTAGTCCATCACGATGAAGCCCTGCATGACGAGCCGCTTCACCACGATCAGGCCGGGCACGCCGCGCGGGCCGTGTGCCGACGGCGCGCCGTCATATTGCGAGATCGCGCCGCAGCAGGCGATGCGGCCGTAATTGTTCATCTGCGGCAGGCAGGCTTCGAGAATGTCGCCGCCGACATTGTCGAAATAGACGTCGATGCCCTTCGGCGCCGCCGCGCGCAACGCCTTGAACACCGCGCCGTCCTTGTAGTCGACGGCGGCATCGAAGCCGAGCTCGGAGGTCAGCCAGCTGCACTTGTCGGCGCCGCCGGCGATGCCGATGACGCGGCATCCTTTGATCTTTGCGATCTGCCCGACGATCGAGCCGACCGAGCCCGCGGCCGCGGAGACCACGACCGTCTCGCCCCCCTTGGGCTTGCCGATCTCCAGCAGGCCGAAATAGGCGGTGAGGCCGGCGATGCCGAAAACGCTGAGCAGATGCGTCATCGGCTCGAGCTTCGGCATCTTGGTGAGATGCTTGGCGGGCACTGCCGCCAACTCCTGCCAGCCAGTGTCGCCGAACACGATGTCGCCCGGCGCAAGCCCCGGCGCCTTTGAGCTGATGACCTCGGCGATGGCGCCGCCGGCCATCACGCTGTTGGCTTCGACTGCTGAACGATAGGTCGCGCCGTGCATCCAGGCGCGGTTGGCGGCGTCGAGCGAGATGTATCGTACGCGCAGCAAGGCCTCGCCGTCCTTCGGCTCAGGCATCGCACCTTCGACCATCTTGAAGTGCTCAGGGCCGAGCTTGCCGCTGGGCTTTTCCACCAGAAGAATCTGACGATTGACGCTGCCGCTCATGATGTTTCCCCTAGGTCGTTTGACGATTATTGATGCAGCTGCCGCAAGAAAAACGTGCAAGCCGCATTCGTTGTGCGCTGCATGAAGCTAGATCGCGGGCGCCAGCTTCGCAACGGGAACATCCGCCCCGGCGATCGCACGCCAAGCGTGTTGCGCAGTCGTCATATCTGCGACATCATGAAGCGGTCGGTGTAGCGGGGGTGTTCAATGTCGAACAGGTTTACGCAATTCATTCTGGTGGCGATGGTGCTCGGCATCATCATGGGCGCGGCGATCTACAATTTCCTGCCCGACACGCGGGGCGACTGGGCCTCGTCCATCAACCTGATCGCCGTGATTTTCCTGCGCCTGATCAAGATGATCATCGCGCCGCTGGTGTTTGCGACCCTGGTCGGCGGCATTGCTCATATGGGCTCGGGTTCCAAGCTCGGCCGCATCTTCGCCAAGACCATGGGCTGGTTCGTCAGCGCCTCTTTCGTCTCGCTGATGCTCGGCCTCGTGATGGTCAATCTGCTCCAGCCCGGCGCGAATTTCCCCGGTACGCTGCCTGACAAGGCGCAGTCGACCGGCCTGCCGGTTTCCGCCTTCTCGATCGAAAAATTCCTGACCCATCTGATCCCGACCTCGATCGCGGATGCGATGGCGCAGAACGAGATCCTGCAGATCGTGATCTTCGCCGTGTTCTTCTCGGTGGCGATGGGCTCGATGCCCGAGCGCTCCAAGCCGATCCTGGCGCTGATCGACGACATCGGCCACATCATGCTCAAGGTCACCGGCTATGTGATGCTGTTCGCGCCCTTCGCTGTCTGGGCCGCCATCACCGCGACGGTTGCCAAGAACGGTTTGCTGGTGCTCTGGAAGCTCATCGTCTTCATGGGCGGCTTCTATCTCTCGCTCGCGATCCTGTGGGGCATCCTGGTGGTCGTGGGCTTCATCGTGATCGGGCCGCGCTACGCCCATCTGCTGAAGCTCATCCGCGAGCCGCTGATGATCGCGTTCTCCACCGCGAGCTCCGAAGCGGCCTATCCGAAGACGCTGGAGGGGCTGAACAAGTTCGGCGCCTCGTCGCGGATATCGAGCTTCGTGCTGCCGCTCGGCTATTCCTTCAATCTCGACGGCACGATGATGTACTGCACCTTCGCGAGCGTCTTCATCGCGCAGAGCTATCACATCGACATGCCGCTCGGCACCCAGCTCGCGATGCTGGCGACCCTGATGATCACCTCGAAGGGCGTCGCCGGCGTGCCGCGCGCCTCCCTCGTGGTGATCGCCTCGACGCTGTCGCAGTTCGGCATCCCCGAGGCGGGGCTATTGATGATCATGGGCATCGACACCTTCCTCGACATGGGCCGCAGCGCTACCAACGTGATCGGCAACACGCTCGCGACCTCGGTCGTGGCCAAGTGGGAAGGCGAGCTCGGGCCCGAGCACGAGCTTGGACCGGGCGATGCCGTGCCGGGGGACATGATCCCCGGCGAAGTGCCCGCGATGGCCGGCCATTGATCGGAGTGCATCATGCGCCTTTCAATGGCGATACCGGGCGGCCTGCTGCTGGCAGCGTGCCAGCTGGCAACGGGTGCCTCCGCCCAGACCGGTGGCAGCGAAGGGCTTAGCCCGACGCTGTCAGCCATCAAGACCGCGCACACCGTGCGGCTCGGCTATCGCGAGAGCTCGCCGCCGTTCTCTTTCCTCGACCAGGCCAACCGGCCGATCGGCTACAGCCTCGAACTCTGCGAGGCTATCGTCGAGGAGATCGGCGTCGAGGTCGACGATCCCAATCTCAAGATCGCCTACGTCAAGGTCACCTCGGATGACCGCATCGACGCCGTGCTCCAGAACAAGATCGACCTGGAATGCGGCTCGACCACGGCCAATGCCGAGCGCGGCAAGCGCGTTGCCTTCTCGCCGCTGATGTTCGTCGCCGGCACCAAGCTGATGGTGCCGAAGGCGTCCAGCGTCCAGTCACTGACTGATCTGAAGGGTAAGACTATCGTGGTGACGAAGGGCACCACCAACGAGCAGGCGATCCAGGCGGCCGACAAGAAGTCCTCGCTGGGACTGACCATCGTTGTCGGTGCAGATCACGAGCAGTCGTACCAGATGCTCGTCGACGGCAAGGCCGACGCGTTCGCGACCGACGATATCCTGCTGTCCAGCCTGATCGTGCGCCACAAGGCACAGGACAAATTCCGCGTCACCGGCGATTACCTGTCCTACGACCCCTACGGCATCATGTTCCGCAAGGGAGAACCGCAACTGGCGGCGGTGGTCGATCGCACCTTCCGCAAGCTCGGCTCCAACCACGACCTCGTTCCGCTCTACAACAAATGGTTCACCGCACGGCTTCCGACCGGCGAACGGCTGAACGTGCCGATCTCGCTGCAACTGGAGGAAGCCTTCAAGGCGATGGACGATTCCGCGAGCGCGAATAATTAACTTGTGCGACGAGCGAAAGCTCGCCCTCTCCCCTTACAAGGGGAGAGGGCGCAGCAACGATCAGCGCGCGCTCACGCACCCGCAGGCACCTGGTCCAGAAATCCCGTGATACTCCTGATGCGGCCGTCCTTCAGCACGGCGAAATCCGTCCCCTTGATCGGGCTGTCGATGCCATCAGGACCAAGACCCCAACTGAAGCGGACATGGTCGCCGTAGCCGTTGGGCTCGCCGATCAGCTTGAACTTGAAGTCGGGGAAGCGTTGCTGCACGCCTGCGATCAGCGCGTCGACGCCGTCATGGCCGTCACCCTTCATCAGGGGATCGACATAGCTCGCATCCGCTGTCCAGTTCTGGCTCAGCAGTTCGCGCCGGCGGCCGGCTGCACGTTCGTTCCAGAGATCGATGTAGCGGCGGGCGATGGTGATGGGGTCGGTCATTGTCGTCTCCTTCGATGGCGCCGTATCGTTCGGCTGACCTGACTATCGAAGGTTCACGCGCGCTGATCGATTACCTCTGAGGTCATCAGCGCGCGTGAATTTTCCGCGGTTACTTCGCCGCCGTGACCATGATCTCGACGGTGTATTGTGCTGCCGCGAGCTTGGCTTCGACGGTGGCGCGTGCCGGCGTGTTGCCGGGCGAGACCCAGGCGTCCCACACCGCGTTCATCTCGCCAAACGTCTTCATGTCGGTGATGTAGATCGTGGCCGAGAGCAGTTTCGACTTGTCGGTGCCGGCCTTGGCCAGATGGCTGTCGATGGTCGCCAGGATGTCCTGGGTCTGCTTCGTCACGCTTTCGCCGGCGGCGTTGTTGGCGACGACACCGGCGAGATAGACGGTGTTGCCGTGCACGACGACCTGGCTCATGCGCGGGCCGGATTCAAGACGCTGAATGCTCATTGGGGGTCTCCTTTGAATGGCGGCCCTGTCTAGCGCAGCGGCTTGCCCCGTGCCACCCCAGGCACGCATGCGTTGCCAGGCACGCATGCGTCGCTGGCCATGCATGTGTTGCGCTTCAAGGAAACTGGCCGAAGAACGTCCAGATCGTCTCGGCGGCGTCGATGTCGCCGTTCTGCGATCCGAGCAAGCTGGCGGCGACCTTCGGGAAGCGGGCATCCGGAGAAAATCCGGGCATGCGGTGACCGCCTTGATTGATGCGATAAAGCACGACGTCGTGCCCCTCAGGGCAGCGCGAGGAGATCCGTGTCACCGTGGACTGGTCTGTGGGCGCCCTGTCGGGCAGATCGGTCACGTCGGAATTGTCGGTCTCGCAGCCGTTGAGCTTGCGCCAGAACGCAAGCGTCTCGTCGGTGGACCAGAAACCGTCTGCGGCATAATAGCTCGATCCGCGGCCGCCCTCGTAGGGGACCAGCGGATCGGCCGTGCCGTTCATCAGCAGCATCGGCAGCGGCCGCGACGGATGGCACGTGACCGCGGCCTCATCGGTGAGGTTCATGCTCACGCTCGCGCCGGCAGCAAACAGATCGGCGCGGGCGCAGACCAGCGTCATGGCCATGGCGCCGCCATTGGAGATGCCGGCGACATAGACGCGGCGAGGGTCGGCGGTGCCGTTCGCCACCAGCTTCTCGACGAGTTTGGCGATGAAGGCGACGTCGTCGGTGCCTGCGGGCGGGCCACGGAGCGCCGGTCCGGCCTTGGTCCTCGCATCGGCCCATGCGTGGTTGAGGCCATCAGGAAAGACCACGGCGAACCCTTCGCGCTTTGCGACCTGCGGCCACGCCGTCCGCGTCATCATGTCGGCGCCGCGCTGGGTCTTGCCATGCAGCACGACCACGAGCGGCACGAGCCGCTTTGCCGGCAATTGCACAGCGTAGGACCGCTTCACGCCGTCGATGTCGATCGTATCGGCGGACGCAGCCGGGGCGGCGGCCAATGCCGCAACAAACGCCGCGATGCGCATCCCCCCCCGCATGGTCTAGCCCACGGCCTGCGCCGCGGCGCGGCCCGCATTGCGGCCCGAGAACAGGCAGCCGCCGAGGAACGTGCCTTCCAGCGAGCGATAGCCGTGCACGCCACCGCCGCCGAAGCCGGCGGCTTCGCCCACTGCATAGAGGCCGGGGATGACGCTGCCCTCATCGCCGAACACACGCGAAGAGAGGTCTGTCTCGAAACCGCCCAGCGTCTTGCGGGTGAGAATGTTGAGCTTGACCGCGATCAGCGGCCCTTGCGCGGGATCGAGGATGCGGTGAGGGGAGGCGGTGCGGATCAGCCTGTCGCCGATATAGCGCCGCGCATTGTGGATGTTCATCACCTGCGCATCCTTGACGTAAGGGTTCGTGATTTCACGGTCGCGCGCCTCGATCTGCATCTTAATGTGCTCGAGCTTGAGGAGGTCGCTGCCGACCAGCTTGTTCATGGCCGCAACGAGATACTCGATCTTGTCGCGCACGATGAAGTCGACACCATGGCTTTTGAACGCTTCCACCGGCGCCGGCGCGCCCTTGTTGGTGGCGCGCTTGATCGTCATGCGCCAGCTTTTGCCGGTGAGGTCGGGGTTCTGCTCCGAGCCCGACAGCGCAAACTCCTTCTTGATGATGCTCTGGGTCAGGATGAACCAGGAATATTCGTAGCCGGTGGACATGATGTATTGGAGCTGGCCGAGGGTGTCGGAGCCGGGGAAGAGCGGCGCCGGCAAGCGCGTGCCGGTGGCGTCGAACCACATCGAGGAGGGGCCGGGCAGGATGCGGATGCCGTGGCGCGGCCAGATCGGTGACCAGTTCTGGATGCCTTCGACATAATGCCACATGCGGTCGCGGTTGATCAGCCGCGCGCCTGATGTCTCGGTGATGCCGATCATGCGGCCGTCGACATGCTCGGGCACGCCGGAGATCATGAATTTCGGCGGCTCGCCGAGCCGCTTCGGCCAGTTCTGCCGGACCAGTTCGTGATTGCCGCCGATGCCGCCGGACGCCACGATCACGGCTTGCGCCTTCAACGCAAACTCGCCGACGACGTTGCGCGATGAGCTCTTGCCGCGCTCGACATTGTCGGGGGCGAGAATGGCGCCGCGGACGCCATCCACCGTGCCGTTGGTGATCGAGAGCGCATCGACGCGATGGCGGAACCGAAAGGTCAGCCGACCGCTTTTGACGGCCTCGCGCGCGCGGCGCTCGAACGGCTCGACGATGCCGGGCCCGGTGCCCCAGGTGACATGAAAGCGCGGCACTGAATTGCCGTGGCCCATGGCGTCATAGCCGCCGCGCTCGGCCCATCCGACCACGGGAAAGATGCGATGGCCCATCGCGCGCAGCCAAGCGCGCTTCTCGCCGGCCGCGAACGCCACATAGGCCTCGGCCCATTGGCGCGGCCAGAAATCCTCGTCACGGTCGAAGCCGGCGGTGCCGAGCCAGTCCTGCATCGCAAGGTCGAAGGAGTCCTTGATGCCGAGTCGGCGCTGCTCCGGCGAATCGACCAGGAACAAACCGCCGAACGACCAGAACGCCTGGCCGCCGACCGACTGCTCGCCCTCCTGGTCGACCACGATCACGCGCTTGCCGGCATCCGCAATCTCGGTTGCGGCCACGAGGCCCGACAGTCCTGCGCCGACAACGATGACGTCAGTCTCTTCAGTCATCCGTTCGGCCATGTGTTTTCCCCTGCATGTGTTTCCCCCTCCACAGGTTCCCCCCTGTAGTTGCCCGGATTGAAGCCGGCGGTTGCAACTGAGATCAAGAGTGTGGCGCGTAAGACATCGTTAACTTGTTCCACTTCGGGAAAAAGAGCGCCCGAGTGCAGCGCCGGCGCAACACTGGATTTGAATTTGTTTTGAACGAGCCGGCATGCCTAGACAAAACCGCGGTTACGACAGACCCTAGCAGGGCATCACCACCTGACACACAGATTCGAATTCGACTGGGGCGGGGGCCAATGAAGTTTCTGACGGGGTTGCTTGCGGCGGTTCTCCTGATCGCGAGCATGGGCGCTTCTCAGGCAGTGGTTCGGATCGCGGATGACCGCGGCGGCCGAATCGGAACCTACGTCGACAAATACCAGGACCTGCGACAGTCAGGCGATACCGTCATCATCGACGGTCTCTGCGCCTCTGCCTGCACCATCGTCCTCGGCGCCATCCCGCCTGACCGCATTTGCGTGACCTCGCACGCGACACTGGGTTTCCACGCAGCGTGGGATTTCGGCAGCAACGGCCGCGCCGTCACCAATACCGAAGCGACCCAGATGCTCTATGCGATGTATCCCTCGCAGGTGAAGCGCTGGATCAATCAGCGCGGCGGCCTCACCCCGCATATGCTCTTTCTGAAGGGCAGGCAGCTCCAGGCCATGTACAAGCCCTGCTACCTCGACGCGCAGGCCTCGGCCAACAAGCCGTCGCCAAGATAGACCGCGGCAGGCGCTCGCTTCGTCTAACCTGAATTTTCGTCATGGCCGGGCCTGTCCCGGCCATCCACGTTTTTGGGCCGGCGAGAAGTGCGTGGATGCCCGGGACAAGGCCGGGCATGACGGAGATCCTCCCCACCATACGACCCCCCGCCCGCCCACCGCGCTTGCCCGGCCCAGTCCCAGCGCCTATTTGAACGGCAGGGAACCCTTCACCCGATCGTTGTCATGGCTCAACCACTGCACCCCGCCCATCCCGTATCGGACAATTCGCCCACTGCCGGCCGGATGCCGGTCGTGCTGCTGTTGGCGGGTGCTGGCGTCAGCGGCCTGGTCGTGCTCGGGGCGCTCGCGCTCTGGTTCCACTACGGCAGCCAGGTGTTCTTCGAAATGATCAGGACCGGTTTCGCCGCCTGCTTCTGACCCGCGACAGGAAGTTTTTCGCCCATGAGCTCCGCCGCCCGTCCGCTGGTGATCGCGACCGCCTTCGCCGCAAGCCTCGTCCTTGGGCTCCTGATCGTATTCTGGGCCATGGGCGGGGTCGGCAAGGTGGTGCAGCCGGCCGCGATCGGCGGCCCGTTCCAGCTCACCGACCAGAACGGCAAGGCCGTCACTGACAAGAACCTGAAGGGCAAGCCGACCCTGATCTTCTTCGGCTACACCCATTGCCCCGACGTCTGCCCGACCTCGCTGTTCGAGATCTCGGAAGTGCTGCGCGCGATGGGCAAGGACGCCGACAAGGTCAATGCCGTCTTCATCTCGGTCGATCCCGAGCGCGATACGCCGGCGGCGATGAAGGATTATCTGTCGAGCTTCGACCCGCACCTCGAAGGCCTCAGCGGCGATCCTGCCGAGACCGCCAAGGTGATCACCTCCTACCGGGTCTATGCCAAGAAGGTCCCGACCAAGGACGGCGACTACACCATGGACCACACCGCGCTGATCTATCTGATGGACCGCGACGGCCGCTTCGTCTCGCCGTTCAACCTGAAGCGCACGCCGGAAGAGGCCGCGGTGGAGTTGAAGCGGTATCTGTAGGCTCCCCTATTAGCTGCAATCCGCGCTCGCGTTCCCGGCCGGATGGGCTATAAGGCCCTCCGATCCCAACGAAATTCGTTCATTTTCAGCCGATGGCTCCATCGCAACAGGCGAAATCGTCCAAATCCGCCCGTGGCTTGCTGACCGGGCTGGTCGCCGGCGTCTGCCTGCTCGTTGCTGCGCCATGCGCGCAGGCGCAGGCCCCGGCCAAGCAGCCCCCAGCGGCGCCGCAAGCCTCACCTCAGGTCGCGCCCCAGGCGGCGCCGCAGGCCGTGCCGGGCTTCTGGGACCCGCGGCGGCGGCCGGAGCGGCCGGATTTGTCGCGCCTGACCGTGATCCGTTTCCTGACCGAGACCGACTATCCGCCGTTCAACTATACCGGCGCCGACGGCAATCCCGCCGGCTTCAACGTCGACTTCGCCCGCGCTCTCTGCGAGGAGATCAAGGTCACCTGCACGGTGCAAATGCGCCGCTTCGAGACGCTGGTGGATGCACTCGCCTCCAACCGCGGCGACGCCATCATCGCCTCGATGGCGGTGAGCCCGCAGCTCCGCGCCCGGGTCGACTTCACCGATCCCTATTATCGCGTGCCGGCGCGCTTCGCTTCGCGCAAGGACGCAGTGATGCCGGAGATCAGGCCCGAATATCTCGAAGGCAAGAAGGTCGGCGTCATCGCCGGCTCCGCGCATGAAGCCTATCTCAAGGCGATGTTCACGGACGCCGAACTGCACTCCTATCCCAACGACGATGCCGTGCGCGCCGCCTTGCGCAAGGGCGAGGTCGATTTCATCTTCGGCGATGCCATCGCGCTCGCGTTCTGGATCAACGGCACCGATTCCGGCGATTGCTGCGCCTTCTCCGGCGGTCCCTTCGTCGAGAGCCGTTTCTTCGGCGAAGGCATCGGCATCGCCGTGCGCAAGGGCAACGACGTGCTGCGTCAGGCCCTGAACTGGGCGATGTTTCGCGTCTGGGAAAAGGGCCGCTACACGGATTTGTGGCTGCGGTATTTCTCGGTGAGCCCGTTTTAGCTTCGCTGGCTCCTCGTCGTCATTGCGAGGAGCGCAGCGACGAAGCAATCCAGGCTGTTTCTGCGGAAAGATTCTGGATTGCTTCGCTTCGCTCGCAATGACGGTGGGTGCGGTTGCCCGCCCCGCAAAATTGCATTCTGCCCGGAAATCGCTATTTTCCGCGGCCCGGAGGCCCCTTAGATGTCCGTTATCGATCTTGCCGCGAACCCGAGCGATCTGCGTGCGCTCGCCGAACAATCCAACGCCTGGCCGTTCGAGCAGGCGAAGGCCATTGTCGCGCGGCTGAAGAAAAGCCCGAAGGACGAGGTGCTGTTCGAGACCGGCTACGGGCCATCAGGCCTGCCGCATATCGGCACCTTCGGCGAGGTGGCGCGCACCTCGATGGTGCGGCACGCTTTTCATGTGCTGACCGAGAACAAGATCAAGACGCGCCTGCTCGCGTTCTCCGACGACATGGACGGGTTTCGGAAAGTGCCCGACAACGTGCCGAACAAGGAGATGCTGGCCGCGCATCTCGGCAAGCCGCTGACGCGCGTGCCGGATCCGTTCTCCAACGAGTACCCGTCGTTCGGGCACCACAACAATGCGCGGCTGCGCGCCTTCCTCGATCATTTCGGCTTCGACTACGAATTCGCGAGCTCGACCGACTATTATACGTCCGGCCGTTTCGACGCGACGCTGCTCAAGATGTTAGCTGCCTACGACAAGGTGATGGCGATCATCCTGCCCACGCTCGGACCCGACCGCCGCGCGACCTATTCGCCGTTTCTGCCGATCAGCAAGACCACGGGTGTCGTGCTCCAGGTGCCGATGATCCGCCGCGACGTTGCAGCCGGCACGGTGACCTATCTCGATCCCGATACCAACCAGGAAGTCGAGACGCCCGTCACCGGCGGCAACGTCAAGTGCCAATGGAAGGCCGACTGGGCGATGCGCTGGGTCGCGCTCGGCGTCGATTACGAGATGGCCGGCAAGGATCTGATCGACTCGGTCAAACTCTCCGGCGCGATCGCGAGGGCGCTCGGCGCCACGCCGCCGGAAGGTTTCAACTACGAGCTCTTCCTCGACGACAAGGGCCAGAAGATCTCGAAGTCGAAGGGCAACGGCCTCACCATCGACGAATGGCTGCGTTACGCCTCGCCGGAATCGCTGTCGCTGTTCATGTATCGCGAGCCGAAGGCGGCCAAGCGGCTGTATTTCGACGTCATCCCGCGCAACGTCGACGACTACCAGCAGTTCATCGACGGTTTTGCCAAGCAGGACGCCAAGCAGCAGCTCGGCAATCCGGTCTGGCACGTCCATAGCGGCCATCCGCCGAAGTTCGACATGCCCGTCACGTTCCAGCTCTTGCTGACGCTGGTGTCGTCGTCGAATGCGGAGAATGCCGAGACGCTGTGGGGTTTCATTGGCCGCTATCGGCCCGGCGTGAGCCCGCAGACGCATCCCAAGCTCGACGCAATGGTCGGCTATGCCATCAATTATTATCGCGACTTCGTCGCGCCGACGAAGACCTTCCGCGAACCGACCGAGACCGAGCGCGCGGCGCTGCAGGATTTGCGGGATGCATTATCGCAGCTTCCGCAGGACGCTTCGGCCGAGGACATCCAGAACGTCGTCTACGAGATCGGCCGCCGCGAGCCGTTCCTCGATCAGGTCAAGAAGGGCAAGGACGGCCGTCCCGGCGTGACACTCGACTGGTTCAACATGCTCTACCAGGTGCTGCTCGGCCAGGAAAAGGGCCCGCGCTTCGGCTCCTTCGTCGCGGTGTATGGCGTGCAGAATGCGGTGAACATGATCGACGGCGCGCTGGCCCGGAGTGCGTAGCGGTGTTGTAGGAACGGGATGTTTCTACCACGTCGTCCCGGCGAAGGCCGGGACCCATACCGCGTGATCTGTCGGGTAGCGACGGTCGTCGTACCGAAGCGCAACTTCGATCCTCCGCCCAACTTCTCCCTGTGGTTATGGGTCCCGGCCTTCGCCGGGACGACAATTTGGTTGGGTTCGGACCTTCAGCCCCCGCTCAGATCGAGCGCAGCACGTAGCGGCGGTTGTCCTTCTGCACCGGGCGCGCGTTCATCGGATAGAGCTTTGCGAACGCGGCGACGTCGGTGGCCGACACCTGGATCGGGTTGGTCAGCAGCAGCCATTCGACCACTTCCGAACAGGGCGGCGTCGTCAGCGAGCCGGGATAGCGGAAGTAGCTGAGCCTCGTGGGCAGCATGGCGTGGGGATCGATGGTCGTATCCGCCTTCACGGCGGGGCCTTCCGCGGCCGGCATGGTCTTGACGATCTTGCCGAAGGCCGGGTTCGGCTTGCCCTCGGCCATCAGCACGCCGACCACGGCGAGCCCGCCGGCCTCGTTGCGATGGACGAAATGCGCCTCCATCGGAAAATTCTTGCCGCCGATCATGTGCTCGCTCGGGCGGTGGAAATGCACCTGGAGCAACTTGTATTTGACGTCGCCGAGCGTGAGCGTGCTGCCCTCGCTGAAGTTGAGCTGGATCGTGTGCCCGTTGTTGACGATGGTGTCGGCGCTCTTGCCCCAGTTCAGCTTCAGCGCGGGCAATTGCGATTTGACCGTCGCCTCGATGTCGATCGGCGATTGTTGCAGGCCGACCGCGCAGGCCTTGTTGGCCGCGTCGAGCTCGCCCCATTTGGCGCCGGCGCCTTCATAGCTCCAATGCGCACCTTCGGCGGCGAAGGCCGGCTTGCAGAGCGGACAAAGCGCAAGACCCGCGAGGGCCTTCAATGCGTGACGGCGATTCATCATATTCCCCCTAACATGAATTTGCTCGGCAATGAGTGGCGGCAACCTATGCGAGAGAGATGCTGAGTCGCAAGGCTGCCAGGCGAGACGCGATCACTGGCTTGCCCACGCGATCCGCGCGATCCAGCCGACCTCGCTCGCTGCCATCGTCCGCTCGGCCTGGGAGGGATCGAGCGGCTGCAAATCCAGAGCCTTTGCCGTGCGGCGCTTCAGCGTCGCCACCGTCACCTCGCCCGCCTTAGTCTTCACCACCACGCGATCCCCTTTGCGGATCGGCGCGCCGGGCGCGACCAGGATGATGTCGCCGTCGCGATAGGCGGGTGCAAGCGCTTCGCCGGTAATCTGCAGCGCGAAGCTGTGGTTGCCCTCGGCGGCGGGAAGGGCAAATTCGGTCCAGCCCTTGCCGACGGGAAAGCCGGACTCGTCGAAGGCGCCGCTCGCGCCTGCCAGCGCGAAGCCGAGCAGCGGCACCGAGCGGCCGCCGCCCGCGTCGTCGCCGACCAGCCTGGCAAAGGTGTCGATCGAGGAATCTGCCGCCGCCAGCGCTTTCGCGATCGATTCTGTCGACGGCCAGCGCTCGCGGCCGTCGGAGGTGACGCGCTTGGACTTGTTGAAGGTGGTGGGATCGAGCCCGGCGCGCTTGGCGAGGCCGGACGGCGACAGCCCGGCACGCTCCGCCAGCCGATCCAGTGCACCCCAGATCTGGTCGTGGGTGAGCATCCTCTGCGCTTTGGCCTGCTTGACCATGGAAGGTCCAGCCCGTCGCAACTCAGGAAAACTATCCTCAAATCAACCGGTTTTCCGCTTTTCGTGCAAGAGGCGGCGTCTAAGTCTTGAGTTCGGCAGGGGTGGCCTTTACGGTCCCGCCCGGGATTTAAAGACCCACGAGAGACGAAAATCCCCAAGAGACTCAAAGAGCTGTCTCCACGGGCAAACAGGGCTGCGTAAGCGGTGGTCAAGATCTACAAAATCTGTCCGGCCTCGGCCTGGCGCGAGGCGGAACGGCAGGGTGTCTACCGCGGCAGCGCGGACGATTCGCGCGACGGATTCATCCATTTCTCCACCGCTGCCCAGGTTCCCGAGACCCTGCAGAAGCATTATGTCGGGCAGCGCGCGCTGTTCCTGGTCGAGGTCGACGGCGATGCGCTCGGCAGCGCATTGCGCTGGGAGCGTTCGCGCAATGAGGAGCTGTTTCCGCATCTCTATGGCGAGCTCGATCTCGGCGCGGTGATTGCCGTGATGAACCTCAACACGCGCTCCGACGGCGGCCACGACGTTCCGGAGCTTGCCCCGTGATCCGCGCCTTCGACGCTCTCTCACTGCCGGTGTTGCGCTGGCTCGATCCCGAGGATGCGCATCGCCTCGCGATCCAGGGCCTGCGCTTCCTGCCGCCGGGCAAGCCGCACGCTGATGATCCCAAGCTTGCGGTGCGTGCGTTCGGGCTCAACTTCCCCAATCCGATCGGCATGGCCGCGGGTTTCGACAAGAGTGCCGAAGTGCCGGATGCGCTGCTGCGGCTCGGCTTCGGCTTCGTCGAGATCGGCTCGGTGACGCCGAAGCCGCAAAGCGGCAATCCGCGACCGCGGCTGTTTCGCCTCGAGCGCGACGAGGCCGTGATCAACCGCATGGGCTTCAACAATGACGGCGCGGAGACAGCCCTGCGCCGGCTCGCGGCGCGCGCGCAGCACGGCGGCATCGTCGGCGTCAATGTCGGCGCCAACAAGGATTCGCCCGATCGGGTCAATGATTACGTTAAGCTGATCGAGACCTTTGCGCCGGTCGCGAGCTATTTCACCGTCAACGTGTCCTCGCCGAACACGCCGGGCCTGCGCAATCTGCAGGAAGGCGCGCTGCTCGACGATCTCCTCGCCAGGGTGATCGACGCGCGCGAGCGGGTGCGCGAGAGCGCCGGCGACACGCCGGTGCTGCTCAAGATCGCGCCGGATTTGAGCCTCGCCCAGCTCGATGACGTCGTGCAGGTCGCGCGCTCGCGCCGGGTCGACGGCATGATCGTGTCGAACACCACGATCGCGCGGCCGAGCACGCTGCGCGAGGAGATGCGCGCCAAGGAACAGGGCGGCCTGTCCGGCCGGCCGCTGTTCCGGCTGTCGACACGGATGGTCGCGGAGACCTATGTGCGCGTCGAGGGCGCATTCCCCCTGATCGGCGTCGGCGGCGTGGATTCGGGCGGCGCCGCGCTGACGAAGATCCGCGCCGGCGCGAGCCTGATCCAGCTCTATTCGTCGCTGGTCTACAAGGGCCTCGGCCTCGTCGACGAGATCAAGCGCGACCTCACCTCGACCCTATTGCGCACGGGGCGGGATTCTCTCTCCGAGATCGTCGGCTCCGACGCAGCTACGCTGACGGCGGAAGACTGGCCGGGGATGTAGCTCTTCGCCGCGTAGCCCGGATGGAGCGAAGCGCAATCCGGGATTCTATCCGCGGACGCGAAGGCCCCGGATTACGCTTTCGCTCCATTCGGGCTACGAGTTACAGCGACTGCTTCGAAAACGTCTTCCTGTACAGCGCCGGATAGCGCGCGGCCTGCAAGCCGCCGCGCGAGACATAGGAGGCGATCAGCGCGCTCCACAGCCCGGCATTGCCGAACGATTGCAGCGCCCACCATGTGGCGAGGAAGATCGCGAGCGAGGCCAGCATCAGATTGCGCATCTCGCGCGCCCAGGTCGCGCCGATATAGATGCCGTCGAAGCCGAAGGCGAACACGCCGGGGATGGGCGCAAGCACGACGAACGGCAGGAATTCCCGCGCGCCGCGACGGACGCTTTCGCTCGCCGTCATGAAATCGATCAAGTTCGGCCCAAACAGAGCGAACAGCGCGGACACGACCAGCGCGAAGCCGAGCCCCCATAGCAGCACCAGCCGGGTCGAATCCGCAAATCCCCTGGCGTCGCGTGCGCCGAGCGTACGGCCGCAAAGCTGCTGGGCTGCGTTGGCAAGACCATCGAGGAAGAAGGCGCTGACCAGCAGAAAATTGTTGAGCACGGAATTGGCGGCCAGCGTGACGTCGCCGGCCCGCGCGCCCTTGGCGGTGAAAAACAGAAACACGGCGATCAGCGCCGCGGTGCGGATCAGGATGTCGGAATTCACCGCCAGCAGCCGCATCAGCTTGGCCCGGTCGAACAGCTCTGCGTATGGCACCGCGAACCCGCCGTCCGCATAACGGCGGCAGACCATCACGCCGAGCCCGAATCCGGCCGCTTCGGACAGCAGCGCCGCGATCGCAGCACCCGCGATGCCGGTGTCGTAGACCAGCACCAGCAGGATCGTCGCCGCCGCGTTGACGAGATTGATGACGACCTGGAGCGCGAGCGCCGGATTGGCGCGGGCTTGGCCGACCAGCCAGCCGAGGATGACGTAGTTGGCGAGCGCCAGCGGCGCCGACCAGATCCGGATCACGAAGTAGGTTTTTGCCGCGCGCGTGACGCCCTCGCTGCCGCCCATCAGGTCGAACAGCACGGCGGCCAGCGGCAGTTGGAGCGCGATCAGGGCTATCCCGACCAACCCGGCGACGATCAGGCCGCGCACCAGGATCGCGGTCAGCTCGCGCGTCTCGCCGGCACCGAGCGCCTGCGCCGTGAAAGCGAGCGTGCTCATGCGCAGGAATCCGAACAGCCAGAACAGGCAATCGAAGATGACGGACGCGATGGCGACGCCGCCGAGCAGCGCGGCATCGTCCAGCCGTCCGATCGCGGTGGTCGAGACCACGCCGATCAGCGGCGTGGTGAGGTTCGCGACCATCGCGGGACCTGCGATGGCGAAGACCTGACGGGAACCGATCTTCAAGTGAACGGGTGCGTGCATCTCAGAACACGAGCACCATGCCGTCTTCGGCGGTGAGATGGGCGATGTCGTCAAGGCGCGACAGCACGTCTTCGCTCATATGGGTGAGGACGAGGCGTTTTGCGCCGATTTCGGGAAGATGCTGTTCCAAGGTCTTCAGGCTGAGGTGATTCTTGACCACCTTCTCGTACATATAGGCTTCGGCGATGAAAAGGTCCGCGCCATGCGCCAGCGGAATGAGCGTCTCCGTCCATTCGGTATCGGCGCTGTAGGCCAGCGTGCGGCCCTCGGCTTCGACGCGATAGGCGAGGAACGGCCCGCCCGATTCGCCGTGCACGACGGGATAGGGCGTCACCGCCACCGCGCCGAAGCTTTGGCTCTGCTCCGGCGCGAGCTCGACGACCGACAGCTCGAAACGCTTTTTCGTCGTAGAGGAATGCTCGAACAGAGCCTCCATCACCGCACGCAGCCGCGTCTCGATGCCTTTGGGACCGGCGATCGTGAGGGGCCGCGTTCGCCGCGAGAATTGCGCGTCGAGCAGGACAAACGGCAGCCCGGCAAAATGGTCGCCGTGGAAATGCGTGATCAGGATGAGGTCGATCTCGTTGCAGTCGATCTCGAGCCGCTTCAGCGCCGGCAGAGCCGACGCGCCGCAATCGATCAGGAAGTTGGCCTCGCGCCCCGAGACGTGGAAGCAGGTGTTGAGCCTGCCGCCGGATCCGAAGGCGTCGCCGCAGCCGACAAAGCGCAATTGCATCCGCCGCTGGCTCCCTAGAGCATGATCCGGAACAGTGTGAAGCGGTTTTCCGACAAGATCATGCTCAAAAGTAACGACTTACCTGCGAGGCGCGCCGAAAACGCGCATCAGCAGCCAGATCGGAATCACGATCACAGCGCCGAGCAGGAAGTAGCGCCACAGCCAGTTCACGGTATCGAAGCCGAGATCCCACAGCCGCTGAAACAAGAGACGAATGCTGTAGATGATATTCCAGGGATCGAAGCCGATCGCTGCCAGCACGACGCCGACCAGGATCGAGAGCAGCACCAGGCGAAACGCGACCGCCAGCGGCGAGCCGCCGAGAAAGCGGTTCAGGCCGTCAGCGCGGCCGGCCGGCAAATCTCTGACGTCGTGGGCCATCTCAAACTCCTCAGGGGATTCGACCCTACCATAGGGCACGGCGGGGGACATGGGGAACCCGTGAGGGGGCGTCAATCGGGTTACGGGATTTTAATTCGGGCAAGCGCATGCCCAGGGCTTCTTAAGCATCAATCTCCGCCGCTTCCGCTTTCAGCATCTTTTCCAGCGTTTCCAGCCGGTCGGCTTCCCGCGGCGGCTTGTCCCAGCGCAAGCGGCTGATGCGGGGAAAGCGCATGGCGACGCCGGATTTGTGCCGCGGCGAGCGCTGCAGCCCCTCGAAGGCGACCTCCAGCACCAGCCCCTTGTCGCCCTCGTGCACGACGTGGCGGACGGGGCCGAATTTTTCGGTGGTATTGCGACGCACGAAGCGGTCGATCTGGAGCAACTCCTCGTCGGTGAAGCCGAAATAGGCTTTTCCGACCGGCACCAGCTCGTCGCCGTTGTCGCCTTCAGTCCAGACGCCAAAGGTGTAGTCGGAATAGAAGGACGAGCGCTTGCCGTGGCCGCGCTGCGCATACATCAGCACGGCGTCGATGATGTGCGGATCGCGCTTCCACTTCCACCACTGTCCCTTCGGCCGGCCCGGCAGATAGGGCGCATCGCGCCGCTTCAGCATCACGCCCTCGACGGCGTCCGCATCTTCGCCCGCACCGGCGCTCGCGGGATCGGCCCGTGCGGCTGTCAGCGCCTCCCAACTTGCGAACGGCACGGTGGGCGAGAGATCGATGCGGGGATCATCAAGCTTGCCGATGAAGGTCTCAAGCCGCTCGCGACGCTCCGCGAACGGCAATTCGCGCAGATCATTCTCATCGTCGCCGAGCAGATCGTAGGCGCGCAGGTGAATCGGAAACTCCTTGATCAGCTTCGGAGACACAACCTTGCGGTTGAGTCGCTGTTGCAGAACGTTGAAACTCTGCACACGCCCTTCGCGCAGGATCAGAAGCTCGCCGTCGATGGCGCCGGGTAGCCGCAGCGACGGCACGAAGTCCGGGAAGCTGCCGGTGATGTCCTCGCCGGTGCGCGAATAGAGCCGCGCGGTGATGTGGCCGTGCTCGTCGCGGCCGGCGACCGCCTGCACGCGGATGCCGTCCCATTTCCATTCGGCGATGTAGTCGGCGGGATCGAGCGCCGCGAAATCGGTGTCTTCGATCGCGTGCGCCAGCATGACGGGACGGAACGGGGCGGGATCGCGATTGACCGGCTTGTCGCCGCGGCCTTCCAGCCAGGCGAAGAGAGCCGTCCGCCATCCCCAGCGGTCGGCGATCACTTGCGCGACCAGGAACGAGAGGCCGAC